>NZ_JAAGPO010000075.1:0-44849 GCF_017104825.1 Burkholderia sp. Ac-20345
CACCCGTGGCGAAACGCATCCGGAACCGGAAACCGACGAGGCACTCGCAGAAGCACTGCCCGGCGCCGAGCTGGCAGCCGACGCGGAAGCCGTCGCGCGTGATGGCGAGGAACGCCGCCGTCGCCGTAGCGCCGCAAGCCGACCCAGCATGCGGCTACGCTCGAAACCGTCACCCGTGGCGAAACGCATCCGGAACCGGAAACCGACGAGGCACTCGCAGAAGCACTGCCCGGCGCCGAGCTGGCAGCCGACGCGGAAGCCGTCGCGCGTGATGGCGAGGAACGCCGCCGTCGCCGTCGCGGCCGCCGTGGCGGTCGTCGCGAGCGCGAGGAAGACGGCGCAGTCGTCGACCACGCCGAGCAAGGCGCAGAGGGCGAAGCCACCGTGCAAGCGGTGACGTCGGAAGCACCGGCTGCTGCCGAACCGGCCCACACGGCCGCACCGGCAGTCGTCGTGGCAGCCGCCGCGGCAAGCGCCGTCGTCGCCGAAGCCGTGGTCGAGCGCCATGCCGAACCGGCAGCACCGGCCGCTGTCGAGCCGCAGCCGGCACCGGTATACGTCGAAGCAGCGCCGGTCGAAGCAGCCGTTGTCGCCCAGGCAGCAGAACCGGCACCGGTCGCACCGGCCGTCGATACGGAAGCCGGTCCGGCTCCGGTCGCGGTTTCGCCGACCGACGCGTTCGAAGTGCCGGCAGCGCCTGCCGCTGTCGAGACGCCGCAGCCGGCGCCCGTCGAGCAAGCCGCACCGGCCGTGGCGACCGAAGCCGCTCCGGTGGCTGCCGAGCCGGCCCATGTCGAAGCAGCGCCGGTCGAGGCCGTCGCCGCGCCGGCACCGGCTCCCGCCCAACCGGCAGCCGCGCCCGCTTCGGCGAGCCTGGATGTCGTGCTGGAGCAGGCCGGCCTCGTCTGGGTGAACACGGACGCCGGCAAGTTCGCCGCTGCACAGGAAGCCGCGTCGCACCTCTCGCGCCCGGCTCGCGTGCCGCGCGAACGCAAGGCGCTGCCGCCGGTCGATACGGCCCCGATGCAGCAGGTCGAAACGACGCATCACTGATCGACGCATCGTCCGACCAGGAAAAGCCCGCCTCCGGCGGGCTTTTTCACGTCCGCGCTGCGGGTTTCCGCCCACCGGACCCGCCCGCCGCTTGCGGCTAAAATAGAGATCTGGTTCGCACTTCTTTCAACATGTCCCGACGCATCATTCCTCTCGCCGACGTCAGCGGGATGCCGGACGTCTCCGGCGTCGCGCATGCCCCGGACGGCACGCTGGCCGACACGTTCGCCAGGCCGCTGCGCGACCTGCGCATTTCGGTGACGGATCGCTGCAACTTTCGCTGCGTGTACTGCATGCCGCGCGCCGTCTTCGACAAGGACTACCCGTTCCTGCCGCACAGCGCACTGCTCACGCACGAGGAGATCGAACGCGTGGCGCGACTCTTTGTCGCACACGGCGTCGAGAAAATCCGCATCACGGGCGGTGAGCCGCTGCTGCGCAAGAATCTCGAATTCCTGATCGAGCGCCTCGCCCGCCTGACCACGCATGACGGCCGCCCGCTCGACCTGACGCTCACGACCAACGGTTCACTGCTCGCGCGCAAGGCGCGCGCGCTGAAGGACGCCGGGCTCACGCGCGTGACGGTCAGCCTCGACGCGCTCGACGATACGTTGTTCAAGCGCATGAACGATGCCGAGTTCGCGAGCGCCGACGTGCTCGACGGCATCTTCGCCGCCCAGGCCGTGGGCCTCGCGCCGGTCAAGGTCAACATGGTCGTGAAGCGCGGCACCAACGACAGCGAGATCCTGCCGATGGCCGAGCGCTTCCGCGGCACCGGCGTGATCCTGCGCTTCATCGAATACATGGACGTCGGCACGTCGAACGGCTGGAACATGACCGAGGTGCTGCCGTCGGCGGACGTCATCGCACGGCTCGCCGAACACTTCCCGCTCGTGCCGCTCGAGCCGCACACGGCGGCCGAAACCGCACAGCGCTGGGGCTATGCGGACGGCAGCGGCGAGATCGGCGTGATTTCGAGCGTCACGCAGGCCTTCTGCGGCGACTGCACGCGCGCACGGCTGTCGACCGAAGGCAAGCTGTACCTGTGCCTGTTCGCGTCGACGGGCCACGACCTGCGCGCGCTCGTGCGCGGCGGCGCGAGCGACGCCGAGATCGCGACCGCGATCGCCCGCATCTGGCAGGCCCGCACCGACCGTTATTCGCAACTGCGCGGCAGCGCGTCTGCCGAGGCCCTGCCCGACGGCGCCGGCAAGCGGGTCGAGATGTCGTATATCGGCGGCTGACGCACGCCGCCCTTCCCGCCTTCTCACGATGCCCGCTTCCACCTCCCCCTCGATCGCCGGCCTGCTGCTCGCAGGCGGGCGCGCCACGCGCATGGACGGCGTCGACAAGGGCCTGCAGTTGCTCGACGGCACGCCGCTCGCGCTGCACGTGCTGCGCCGGCTCTCGCCGCAGGTCGACGAGACGCTGATCAGCGCGAATCGCCATGCCGATCGCTATGCCGAACTCGGTGCGCCGTTCGACGCGCGCATCGTCGCGGACGAAACGCCCGACTTCCCCGGCCCGCTCGCGGGCCTGCTCGCCGGCATGCGGGCGGCGCGCGCGCCGCTCGTCGCGTGCTCGCCATGCGACACGCCCTATCTGCCCGCCGACCTCGTCGCACGGCTGCAGGCGGCGCTCGACGCGCAGCAGGCCGACATCGCGATGGCGGTGACCGTCGACGCACAACAGGCGCGCTCGCCGCAGCCGACGTTCGCGCTGCTGCGCACGTCGCTGGCCGACGATCTCGCCACCCGGCTCGCGGCCGGCGACCGCAAGGTGCGTGCGTGGTACGCACGCCACAAGACGGTCGAAGTCGAGTTTCACGACGAGCGTGCGTTTTACAATGCCAACTCCTGGCAGGAACTCGCCGCGCTGGCCCGCCGCTGACGGCACCCGTGCGGTTCCCGCCCGCCGCACGCGAAACCCGCGCCCAGGCACCCTCCTCGCGCCACCGGCCACGAACCCGATACGCCTTGCGGCGCAGTCCGACTGATGATCACGCAATCCTCGCCCGCCTCCCGAACCGCACCCGATTCCGATGCCCCGCTGTCGCTCGCCGACGCGCAGGCGCTCGCGTGCCGCTTCGCGGTACCCGTCGACGCGTGTGACACGGTGAAGCTGCGCGACGCGCTCGACCGCGTGCTCGCGGCCGACGTGAACGCGCCGTTCGACATTCCCGCGTACGACAACTCGGCGATGGACGGCTATGCGTTCAATGGCAGCGCCGGCACGCACGCGTCGCCGCCAGTGGATGTCGCGCTGACGGTCGCCGGCACCGCGCTCGCCGGTCATCCGTTCGACGGCGCCGTGGCGGCCGGTTCATGCGTGCGCATCATGACGGGCGCGCCGATGCCGGCCGGCTGCGACACGGTGATTCCGCAGGAACGCGTGCGCGTCGACGGCGACACGATCCACTTCGCCGCGCACGACGTCGCGCGCGGCGCGAACTGCCGCAAGGCCGGCGAAGATCTCGCGCGCGGCGCCTGTGCACTCGCCGCGGGCCGCATCCTGCGACCGTCCGATCTCGGCCTGCTCGCGTCGTTCGGTTTCCCCGAGGTCACGGTACGCCGGCGCGTGCGCGTCGCCGTGTTCTCCACCGGCGACGAACTGCGCGAGCCCGGCGAGCCGCTCGGCCCCGGCGCACTGTACGACAGCAATCGCGGGATGCTGATCGCGATGCTCGAAAGGCTGCATGTCGACGCGGTCGATCTCGGGATCGTCCGCGACGACCCGGCCGCGCTCGAAGCCGCATTGCGCGACGCCGTCGCCGCGCAGGCCGACGCCGTCATCACGTCCGGCGGCGTATCGGTCGGCGAAGCCGACTTCACCCGCGACGTCATGGCGCAGCTCGGTGACGTGACGTTCGCCAGCCTCGCGCTACGTCCCGGCCGGCCACTCGCGTGCGGCACGCTCGCACGCACGGCCGATGGCGCCGGTCACACGCTGTTCTTCGGGCTGCCCGGCAATCCGGTCGCGTCTGCCGTGACGTTCTACGCGATCGTGCGCCCCGCGCTGCTGACGCTGGCCGGCGCGCAGGCCCAGCCGCCGGCGATGCATACGGCACTCAGCACGCAAGCGCTGAAGACGCGCCCGGGCCGCACCGATTACCTGCGCGGCATCGCGACGCGCGCCGCCGACGGCCGCTGGCACGTCGCACCGGCCGGCTCGCAGAGTTCCGCGTCGCTGAGCGGCCTCTCGGCCGCCAACTGTTTCATCGTCCTGGGCCACGATACCGCGGCAGTCGACGCGGGCACCCCGGTCGACATCCTGCCGCTCGACGGCCTGATCTGAATTCCACTATCGGTATATCTCTACGGGGGCAATCCGCACATGAAGAAACAAATTTCGTCGATCGCCGCGGGACAGACCGCCAAGGCGCTGATCCTCGTCTACCTGACGTTCAGCGTGCCGATCGTGCTGCTCGGCATTCTCGTCGCGTACATCCGCTACGGGATGGTCGAACTGAGCACGATCCTGAGCGCGCTGCTGCTGAACGCAATCCTCGGCTTCGTGCTGCTGTGGATCGCATGCCATGCGTACAACTGGGTCGCATCGCGCTTCGGCGGCATCGAGATCGTGCTGTCCGATCCGCCGGAGGAAGCGTGAGCGGCACGCCGCTGATCCGCGCGGCAGAGGCACGCGACGTCGGCGCGATCCTCGCGCTGATGCGCGAGCTGGCCGAGTTCGAGAAGCTGACGCACCTGTTCGTCGCGACCGAGGCCGATCTCGCCGACGCGCTGTTCGGCGAGCAGCCTGCCGCCGAGGCGCGCGTGGCCGAACACGACGGCGCGATCGTCGCGTATGCGCTGTTCTTCCACAATTATTCGACGTTCCTCGGCCGTCGCGGCCTCTATCTCGAGGATCTGTACGTGCAGCCGTCGCAGCGCGGCACGGGCCTCGGCACCGCGATGCTGCGCCACCTCGCGGCATTGGCCGTCGAACGCCGTTGCGCTCGCTTCGAATGGTCGGTTCTCGACTGGAACCAGCCTGCGATCGATTTCTACGAAAAGATGGGCGCGACCGTGCTGCCCGACTGGCGCATCGTTCGCGTCACGGGTGACGCGCTGGACACGCTCGCCGGGCATTGACCGCGGGCCGGCCACACCGGCAGGCACTGCGAAAGAAAACGGGCGCCGCGGCGCCCGTTTTTGCTTTCCGGCCGATGTCGGCCATGTGCATCATGCGTCGTCCGCGTCGGCACCTTCGGTACCTTCCGCGCCGAGCAGCCCGGCCGCCGTGTCGCCCGGCAACGCCTCGACCTGCTTCAGCTTGCGGTTCATCACACGCGTGCGCTGCTCGGCCGCCTCGATCGAGCGCGTGACCGTTTCGAGCTGCGACTTCGTGCGCGCAAGTACGTCGCCGAACTTGCCGAACTCCGTCTTCACCGCGCCGAGCACCTGCCACACCTCGCTCGACCGTTGCTCGATCGCGAGCGTGCGGAAGCCCATTTGCAGGCTGTTCAACAGTGCGGTGAGCGTCGTCGGGCCGGCGACCGTCACGCGATAGTCGCGCTGCAGCAGGTCGGTCAGCCCCGGGCGACGCAGAATCTCCGCATAGAGCCCTTCGGTCGGCAGGAACAGCAGCGCGAAATCGGTCGTATGCGGCGGCGCGACGTACTTCTCGGCAATCGTGCGCGCCTCCAGCCGCACACGCGCTTCGAGCGCGCGGGCCGCTTCCTCGACCGCCACCGCATCGGCACGCTCCTGCGCATCGATCAACCGCTCGTAGTCCTCGCGCGGGAATTTCGCGTCGATCGGCAACCACACGGGCGGCGCGTCACGCGTGCCTGCCTCGCGCCCCGGCAGCCGGATCGCGAACTCGACGCGCTCGCTGCTCTTCGGCACCGTCGCGACGTTCTTCGCGTACTGCTCGGGCGTCAGCATCTGCTCGAGCAGCGCCTCGAGCTGCACTTCGCCCCAGGTGCCGCGCGTCTTCACGTTGGTCAGCACTTTCTTCAAGTCGCCGACGCCCGCCGCGAGCGTCTGCATCTCGCCGAGCCCGCGATGCACCTGCTCGAGCCGGTCCGACACGAGCTTGAACGATTCGCCGAGCCGATGCTCGAGCGTCGCGTGCAGCTTCTCGTCGACGGTGCGGCGCATCTCCTCGAGCTTCGCCGCGTTGTTCGTCTCGATTTCCTTCAACCGCTGTTCGAGCGTCGCGCGCACCTCGCCGATCCGGCGGTCGTTCGCCTCGGTCAGTTGCGTGAGCTGCCGGTTCAGCGTGTCGCCGAACAGCCTGAGCGCGCCCGTCTGCTCCTCGCGCGCCTGCTGCGCCTGGCGCTGCACGCTCTCGCGCATCGCGTCGAACTGCTGCGCATTGCCGGCGACGAGCTTGCCGAGCTGCTGTGCGAAACCCTCGATCTGGTTGTTCTGCACGGTCGCCACGCTCGTCAGTTGCGCGGCGAGCGTCTGCTGAAGCTGCGCGAAACTGCTGGCCAGCTCGGTGCGCGACCCGCGCGCGTTCTCGACGATCTCGCCGCGCAATTCGCGTTCGAGCCGCTCGACCGCGCGCGCCTGCGCATGCGCGGCGTCCTCGATCTGGTCGCCCAGTACCGCCGCATCGTCGTGGCGGCCACCGCCACGCACGAGCGCGACGATCGCCACCGCAAGCGCGACGGCCAGCACGACGACCGCCGCAAGCAACAACGTCATCGTCATGCGCGCGGCTTCCCGATCACGTCAGGGTTGATCGGATTCGGCGGCTGACCCGCGCGCGGCCCCTCGCCCAACGCGGCGATCAGGTTGTCGACGGCGAGGTTCGCCATCGCGCGGCGCGTTTTTTCGGTCGCGCTCGCGATATGCGGCGTCAGCACGACGTTCGGCACCTCGAGCAGCGCCGGATGGACCGTCGGCTCGCCTTCGTACACGTCAAGGCCGGCGGCGGCGATCGTGCCGTCGCGCAGCGCGACGGCCAGCGCCGCGTCGTCGACGATCCCGCCGCGCGCAATGTTGGTCAGCGTCGCGGTGGGCTTCATCTTCGCGAGCTCGGCAGCGCCGATCGTGTGATGGTTCTCCTTCGTGTACGGCAGCACGAGCACGACGTGATCGGCACGCGCGAGCAGCGCATCCTTCGACACGTATTCGGCATTCAGCTCGGCCTCGATCTCGGGCGCGACCCGCGACCGGTTGTGATAGATCACCTGCATCCCGAAGCCGCGCGCGCGGCGCGCAAGCGCCTGGCCGATGCGCCCCATCCCGATGACGCCGAGCGTCGAACCGTAAATGTCGCTGCCGAGGAAGCCGTCGTACGCCCACTTCTGCCAGTGGCCGGCCCGCAGCCAGTGTTCGGATTCGGCGATCCGGCGTGCTGCGGCCATCATCAGCGCCCAGCCGAAATCGGCGGTCGACTCGTTCAGCACGTCGGGCGTGTTGGTGCCGAGCACGTTCGCCGCGTTGAACGCGGCCATATCGAAATTGTTGTAGCCGACCGCCATGTTCGCCACGGCGCGCAGGCGCGGCGCCGCCGCGAGCGCCGCCGCGCCGACCGGATCACCGGCCGTCAGCGCGCCGTCCTTGTCGGCCAGACGCGCGGCGAGCGCGTCGGGAGCGAGTGCGTCGCCGTTGTTCCAGTCGACCTCGAAATACTGCTTGAGCCGCTCGATCACGTCCGGAAAGATCGGACGCGCGACCAGGATCTTCTGCATCGCCATCTCCGCATGCCGCGGACGGATCGCAGCGCGCCGTGCGCCGCCGTGACCGCCCGCTCTAGGTTGAAAATCGTCAGCTTACGCCGTGAAGAAGATCCACGACGTCAGCAGGAATACCGGTATCAGCACGACCAGCGCCCAGCCGAGATACGCGAAGAAGCTCGGCATCTTCACGCCGCGCGATTCGGCGATCGCCTTCACCATGAAGTTCGGCGCGTTGCCGATATAGCTGTTCGCGCCCATGAACACCGCGCCCGCGGAAATCGCGGCGAGCGTCGATGCGCCGGTCGTCATCAGCGACTGCGCATCGCCGCCTGCGAGGTTGAAGAACACGAGATAGGTCGGCGCGTTGTCGAGGAACGACGACAGGATGCCGGTCGCCCAGAAGTACATCGCGTCGATCGGCTTGCCGTCCGGCCCCGTGACGAGATGGATGATCTGTGCGAACGCACCGTCGGCACCGGCGCGCAAAATCACGATCACCGGCGCAATCGTCACGAAGATCCCCGCGAACAGCTTCGCGACTTCCTCGATCGGCGCCCAGTTGAACGCGTTGCCCTCGCGCGCGGAGCGCGGCGTCAGTGCGAGCGACGCGAGCGTCACGCCCACGAGTGCGACGTCGCGCACGAGGTTCTGCAATGCGACGTGTGTGCCCCATACGTCGAACGTGATGCCCGGCTTCCAGATGCCGCTCATCAGCACCAGGCCGATCACGGCCGCGAGCAGCACGAAATTGATCTTGCCGTCGATCGACAGCCGGGCGCTGTCGGGCGTCGGGTCGAGCACGGCCGGCCGCTCCTCGCCGCCCTTCCGGTAGAAGTACGTATCGAGCACGAAGAACAGCGTCAGCAGCACCGCGCAGATGAACAGCATCGGCAGCGCGAGGTGTGTGGTCGTCCAGAAGAAGCTCACGCCATTCAGGAAACCGAGGAACAGCGGCGGATCGCCGAGCGGCGACAGCGAGCCGCCCGCGTTCGCGACGAGGAAGATGAAGAAGATCACGACATGCACGACATGCTTGCGGTTGTCGTTCGCGCGCAGCAGCGGCCGGATCAGCAGCATCGCGGCGCCCGTCGTGCCCATCACGCTCGCGAGCAGCGTGCCGAGCGCGAGGATCGCGGTGTTCAGCTTCGGCGTGCCGTGCAGGTTGCCGTTCACGCAGATGCCGCCCGCGACCGTATAGAGCGCGGTGAGCAGCACGATGAACGGAATGTATTCCTCGAGCAGCGCATGCACGAGCGTGCCGAACGCGGTGCCCGCGCCGAACGCGACCCCGAACGGGATCAGGAACACGATTGCCCACCCGGCCGCAATCTTGCCGAAGTGGTGATGCCAGAACACGGGGGCGACGAGCGGGAACAATGCGATGGACAGCAGGATCCCGGCGAACGGGATACCCCAGAGGGCAGACAGCGTGGCACCGTCGAGCGTTGCGGCCGATGCAAGCGCGGGAACGGCGCCAAGCGCGATCCCCGACGCCATGCCCGCCCAGGCGGCATGTCGTTTCATGCAGAACTTCCTTGTTCGAGTGGTAGTGGATGCGGCGGGCGCGTCATGCGCCCCGTACGACGATCACGTGAACGCGGTACGGGCCGTGCGCGCCCAGTACGATGGTCTGCTCGATATCGCCCGTGCGCGACGGGCCCGACACGAAATTGACCGCGCGCGGCAATTCGCCGCGCTCCGAGCGGATCAGTGCAAACGCGTCTTCATGACCGGCGACGATCCGCGACGCGGGAACGATCGCGATGTGTGTTTCCGGCAGCAGACCGGCCGACGCATAGGCGTCGGGGCCGGACAACAGCACCAGCGAGCCCGTTTCGGCAGTCGCGCAAAAACAGCCCGTGAGGCCGACCAGATCGCCGTCGCGCGGCTTGCGGCATTCGACCGACAAGCCTGCGCCCGCCCAGTCGAAATCGGCAAGCGTGCGCCACGCGACGGCCTGCGTCGGCAGGCCGTGAGCAGAAAGGTAGCGGGCCGCGGCGGCCGGTACCTCGGCCAGCGTCGCAACTTCGTCGACCGTCGTCGACAGGCGTACCGCTTCGTCGACAAATGCAGCGACGAGATCGGCCGGCGCCGGCGGGCGCGGGCCCTCCGGATGACGCGCGAGATAATCGGTAACGCCGTCGCGCTCGGCCGCATCGGGTTCGGCCACACGCCCCTGCGCCGCGCGAATGCGCGCGAGGATCTGGCGACGGGCAGCGGAAGTGTCCATGAACGGTCCTCGTGACGTTGGCGGGCGATACCGTCGGATTATACCGGCCGACCTCGCCGCCACGCAGTTTTGGCCGTTCGGCCGACGCCTACTTCGACGCGTCTTCCTCGACCGGCTGCGCGATGCCGAACACCTGGCGCAGGTACGCGAGATACGCCTTGTCGTCGCACATGCTCTTGCCCGGCGAATCCGACAGCTTCGCGACCGGCTGGCCGTTGCAGCGGACCATCTTGATCACGATCTGCAACGGCACATAGCCAAGATCGTTGGTAAGGTTCGTGCCGACACCGAACGCGAGCTTGCTGCGGCCGCGGAACCGTTCGTACAACTGCATGACCTTCGGGATGTCGAGCGCGTCCGAGAACACGAGCACCTTGGTACGCGGGTCGCAACGGTTCGACTCGTAATGGCGGATCATCCGCTCGCCCCATTCGAACGGATCGCCCGAATCGTGGCGCGCACCGTCGAACAGCTTGCAGAAGTACATGTCGAAGTCGTTCAGGAATGCGTCCATCCCGTAGACGTCCGACAACGCGATCCCGAGATCGCCGCGGTATTCCTTCGCCCACATCTCGAAGCCGTAGGTCTGCGAATCGCGCAGCCGCGGGCCGAGCGCCTGGCATGCCTGCAGGTACTCGTGCGCCATCGTGCCGAGCGGCGTGATGCCGTGCTTCATCGCGTAAAGCACGTTGCTCGTGCCCGCGAACTGCGGGCCGAGGCCGTCGCGCAGCGTGAGCGCGACTTCCTCGTGCCAGACCTTCGAGAAGCGCCGGCGCGTACCGTAGTCGGCGATCTTGCAGTCGGCGAACTCGGGCTTCGCACCGAGCAGCTTGATCTTCTCGCACAGCCGCTCGCGGCCTTCGCGATAGTCGGGCTCGCGCTGCGTGTTGCGGAAATACACTTCGTTGACGATCGCGAGCACCGGGATCTCGAACAGGATCGTGTGCAGCCACGGCCCCGTGATCTCGATGTCGATTTCACCGTTGCCCTTCGGCGACGGCGTGATCGAGATGTACTTCTCGTTCAGGTGGAACAGCGCGAGGAAATCGACGAAATCGCTCTTGATGAAGCGCATCCGCCGCAGGTAGTCGAGTTCGACGTCGGAAAAACGCAGCGCGCACAGGCCGCGCACCTCGTCGCGGATCTCGTCGATGTACGGCACGAGATCGACGCCGGGCGTGCGGCACCGGAACCGGTATTCGACGCTTGCAGCGGGGAAGTGATGCAGGACAACCTGCATCATCGTGAACTTGTAGAGATCCGTGTCGAGCAGCGAAGTGATGATCATGATTACGGCACCGCCAATATCGTGACAGGGCCTCGGCGCACCGCGCGCCGCCCGGTCTGTCGGCCATGTTACCCGAATGCGGGCCCGACCATCGTGAAACCGCCCGCCGCCCTGCTCCGGTCGCACCGCCCTGCCGGCACACGGTACACGCGCCCCCGCTGGTGCGTCCCTTCGCCTGCCCCCTGGGCGGGGCCCCATAAACTAATCACGAAACGATATAAGCCGGATAGCCGACCACGCCATGCGGGTTTTGCGCTTCAGTTACAATGCCGGTTTTGGCGCAAACGCCACCCCATATATACCGCCAAGCAGGAGCGTTTTAATGACTCACGTTGTGACCGAAGGCTGCATCAAGTGCAAATACACGGACTGCGTGGATGTGTGCCCGGTGGATTGCTTCCGTGAAGGTCCCAACTTTCTCGCCATCGATCCGGACGAGTGCATCGACTGCGCAGTGTGCGTCGCCGAGTGCCCGACCAATGCGATCTATGCCGAAGAAGACGTTCCGGGCGACCAGCAGCAGTTCACCGCGCTGAACGCCGAGCTGGCGAAGGACTGGCCGTCGATCACGAAGACCAAGCCGGCACCGGCCGACGCGGACGAGTGGAAGGACGTGCAGGAAAAGCTGCACCTGCTCGAACGCTGATCGCGCGGCGGCCGCAAAAAATTTTTGTGCGCCGCGGCTCAAAAGTGTTGACGACCTGATCAACGCCCCATATAATCTCGTTTCTCTGCTGTTGTTGTTTGTTCCCCGATAGCTCAGTCGGTAGAGCGCCGGACTGTTAATCCGTAGGTCCCTGGTTCGAGCCCAGGTCGGGGAGCCAAAAACGCAAAGGCCCGTTGAAAGTGGACGGGCTTTTTGCTGGTAGACAAACAAGCATGCAGATGTACCGATTTATTCCCCGATAGCTCAGTCGGTAGAGCGCCGGACTGTTAATCCGTAGGTCCCTGGTTCGAGCCCAGGTCGGGGAGCCAAATAGCGAAAGGCCCGTCATTCGACGGGCCTTTTGTTTTTCCGGCCCGCCTTTCATCGCCCGGTCGCGCGCATGCTAGAGTCTCTGTCCCGCATTCGCATCCGGTTCCGTCGATGAAGCACCGCATCCTCCGCTCAGCCCCCTTCGCCCTCCTGCTTTCCGCATTCGCCGCGGCACCGCTCGCGCACGCGGAGGAAGTCGGCAGCGTCAACACCCATTTCCGCGTCACGGGCTCCGATCGCGTGGTCGTCGAGGCGTATGACGATCCGGTTGTAAACGGCGTGACCTGCTACGTGTCGCGCGCCCGCACCGGCGGGATCAAGGGCACGCTCGGCGTCGCCGAGGATCCCAGCGAAGCGTCGATTGCATGCCGGCAGGTCGGCCCGATCAGCTTCAAGGAGCCGCTCAAGCAACAGACCGACGTGTTCAGCGAGCGCATGTCGTTCATCTTCAAGACCCTGCACGTCGTGCGCGTGGTCGACGCCAAGCGCAACACGATCGTCTACCTGACCTACAGCGACCGCATCGTCAGCGGCAGCCCGAAAAACGCCGTCACCGCGGTGCCGATGCCGGCCGGCACGACGATTCCGGTCAAGTAAAGCCCGCGCCTGCCGGGCGCGCGAGCGATACACTGTCGATTCGACCGCTCCCGCGCCCGATCATGTCCGCCACCCGCCTTCCCGACTCCGCACGCTACTGGCGCACGCCGCTGCTGCCGGATGCGGATCTCGTCACGGCCACCTATCGCGACCACACGTTCGCGCCCCACTGGCACGACGCGTACACGATCCCCGTGATTCTCGAAGGCGCGGAACGCTTCACCTATCGCGGCAGCGGCTACGTCGCCGAAACCGGCTCCGTGCCCGTGATCAATCCCGGCGAGGTGCATACGGGTTCGCGCGCAGCCGACGAGGGCTGGTGCTATCGCGTCAGCTACATGCCGGTCGAATTCATCCGCGAACTCACCCGTGCGATCACCGGCCGCCAGCAGGACGCGCCGTGGTTTGCGCCCGACGTGATTCACGACGCCGATCTTGCAGCCCGGCTCACGCTGGCGCACCGGATGATGGAGGCCGGCAGCGAGCGCGCACTGCCGTCGCAGGCACACGGGCAGCCGGCTGCCGATCCGGCGGCCGGCGATCCGGCGGCCGGCGTACCGCGCATCTACGATCCGCTCGCTGCCGAAACGGCAATGCTCGATGCGTTGTCGACGCTGATCGTGCGCCATGCCGACGCACTGCCGCGACCGGCACCGCTCGCGGCGGACGAACCGCGTGTCGACGCGATGCGCGAGCGGCTCGCCGCCGATCTCATGTGCGCGGTGACACTCGACGAAGTCGCTCAGGCGGCCGGCCTGTCGCCGTTCCACGCGGCGCGCCTGTTCACCCGCACGACCGGCATGCCGCCGCATGCCTGGCGCAACCAGTTGCGCCTGCAGCGCGCGCTGGCGCCGCTGCGCGCGGGCGTACCCGTCGCCGACGTCGCGGCGGCCAGCGGCTTCGTCGACCAAAGCCACTTCACACGGCATTTCAAGCGCATGTTCGGCGTGCCGCCCGGGCGCTGGCAGGCAAGCTGACGCGTAGCGTCCGGCCCACCACCGCACTGCCATCGGCACCGGCGCGCGGGAAAGCCCCCCCCACCCCGCGAGCGCAAGAACATACAAGCCGGCACACCACCTGCCCGCTATCCTCCAGTTCATGGAGGAACGCCCTTTGAACCCGACACCCGCATCGCCCGCTCGCCGCCCATTGAACGAATGGCTCGACGGCGCGCGCGACACGATTCCGATGATGATTGGCGCCGCCCCGTTCGGCGTGATTTTTGGCACGCTCGTTGGCGGCGGCCCGCTCGCCGCGTGGCATGGTGCGCTGATGTCGCTCGCCGTGTTCGCGGGCTCCGCGCAGTTCATCGCGCTCGGCCTGATCGCGGGCAGCGCGAGCTTCGTCGTCGTGCTCGCGACCACGCTGATCGTGAACCTGCGTCACCTGCTGTACAGCGCAACGCTCGCGCCCTATGTCGCGCACCTGCCGCTGCGCTGGCGCGCGACGCTCGGCGCGCTGATGACCGACGAGGTGTTCGCGGTCGCCTATGCGCACTACCGGCATTTCCCGCCCGGCGCGATCGGCCCCCACTACTTCTTCGGCTCCGGGCTCGCGATGTACCTGAACTGGCAGGTCTGGACGCTCGCCGGCATCGGCTTCGGCGCGGCGTTCCCGGGCCTGCAGTCGCTCGGCCTCGATTTCGCGATGGCGGCGACCTTCATTGCGATCGTCGTCCCGCAGCTCGGCACGCTGCGCTATTTCGCGGCGGCCGTGACGGCCGGCACGCTGGCGTACTTCTGGCAGGGCTGGCCGTACAAGCTCGGGCTGCTCGGCGCGGTCGCCGTCGGCGTGGCGATCGGCGTCGCGCTCACGCTGCTGCACGAACGCACACGTGCCGGCTCGCGCACGGAGGCCGCATCGTGAACTACGCGCTGCTGATTCTCGGGATGGCCGTCATCACGTACGCGATCCGCTCGACGCTGTTCCTGTTCGGCGAACGGCTGACCTTCCCGCCGCTCGTGCGGACCGCACTCGGCTTCGTGCCCGTCACCGTGCTGACCGCGATCATCGTGCCGATGACCGTCTCGCCGCATGGCGGCACGGCCGAGCTGACCTGGCGCAATCCGCAGCTCGTCGGTGCGCTGGCGGCCGTGTTCGTGTCGGCGGCAACCCGCCGCCCGCTCGTGACGATCGCGGCGGGGCTCGCGGTGTTCTTTTTCTGGCAAGGGGTCGTGCTGCCTCACTGGCTGCCCGCCTGAGCACACGCTCGGTCGCGCGCGCTCAAGTTTCCGCCCGGCACGCCGATAAAGGGGATGAAGACCCGCCACCGGCCTCGGCGCGCACCGGTCAGTCGACGCTGCGCCCGCCCCGGTGCGCCGTGCCGGCCGTCGGCTTGCGCGGGCCGCCATCGAGACGATTCATGGGCCAGATCACCCTTTCCCTCAAGGACGACACGCTAGAGTCCCTGCGCAAGGACTACGACGCGTTCGTCCGCGTGTCGCTGAAACTCGACCCGCAGTTCGCGACGCCGTCGTTCGAGGATTTCCTGCGCGCCAAACTGCTCGACAACATGGTGCCGCTGACCGAGCACGCGGTGCAGCGGATGCTGCAGGGCGGCCAGTACGCGTGGGCAAAACGCACGCTCGACAAGGAATTTCCGGACGTCGTCGCGATCCTGATGCGACAGGCCGGCGAATTCGGTTTCGGCTTCGCATCGCGCTCCGAATGGACCCCCGATGAGCTCGCGAAGGCTTGCCGCGACTGGGCGAAAGCGATCGTCGCCGAAGCACAGGGCGACCCGTCGCTGATCGACCCGCTCGCCTCGCAGATCAAAGGGGCCGCGCAAGACATCCAGACGCTCGAGGAACTGATGCAGACGCCTGCATGGCGGCTCGCGGAATCGCTGCGACAACGGGTCTACGAAGCCAAGCTCGCGTGCGAGATGAGCGTCGGCAGCACCGCGCGCGACAAGCTCGGCGAACTGCGCGGGCTGCTGCGGCTCGGGCTCGCGCACGGCTCGTTCCAGAAGCAGGAAGCGCAGCAGATCATGGAATACCTGCGGCTGCTGAAACCGGAGATCTTCGTCGAGGAACCGTACGACGTCTTCGCCCGGCTCGCCGCATGGCTGCGTAGCGTATTCACCCCGGCTGCCGCGCGGCCGGCGCAGGGCCAGGGACAAGGGCAAGGACAGCGCCGGCCGTAACGGCACGCTGATGCGCATCGACAGATGAATATGGCCCGGTTCGCGCAATGCGAACCGGGCCGTCGGATGGCCACCGTCGCGACGCACCGTCCGGGACGAGCGTCGCGCGGCACCAGGCACCGTTTACTGCGTGGCACCCTGGGCCGATGCACTGCCCTCCGCGCCGACCGACGCGCCGCCTTCGGTCGCTTCGCCGGCCTTCGCCTTGGCCGAGCCGACATGGCCCTTGGCCGACTTCGCGGCATGCTTCGTGTGCTTCTTGGCCGAGTGGACGGCCGACGACGCCGTATCCTTCGCGCCATCGGCTGCCGCGCCGACTGCATCGGTTGCACCGCCGACTGCATTGCCCGACGCGTTCGCGCCCGCACTGCCCTGCATGCCTGCACCGGCACCCGCCGCCGGCGTCTGCGCCTGTACGCCGGCACCGGCTGCACCCTGCACCGCCGTGCCCGTCTGGGCAAATGCGGCCGAAGTGGCGAACGCCGTCAGCGCGGCACCGATCAGCATCGTACGAATCTTGGACATGGCAATTCTCCTCAGGAAGTTGTGCGCCCGAACCGCAGCGATGCAGTCCGGTGCGTCCCCCGCCACAACACGCGGCAGGTACGACAAAAAACCCGCGGCCCGCACGGCCGGTTCTCGAATCTCTCAGACTGTTACCCACCGTTTCATTTGCTGACGAATGGCTCACACTCCCTAACAACTGCATGCAGCGGCCGGCCGCGCTCGCGCGCCGGCCCGCGGTGCCGTATGATGCGAGGCGATTCCTCCCGCGCATTGCGCCCCTTCTTCGTCATGCCCAACCTGGATTTCACGCTGACCGGCGAATACGTCGAGCTGCACAACCTTCTCAAGATCACCGGCCTCGCGGACAGCGGCGGCACCGCGAAGCTGATCGTCGCGTCCGGCGCGGTGAAAGTCGACGGCGCGGTCGAACTGCGCAAGACCTGCAAGATCCGCGCGGGCCAGGTCGTCCTGCTCGGCGACACGCGCATTGCCGTGCGCGAAGCCTAGGGATCTGTTCCCCCTGCCTGCGACATGGCCATCGGCGCGCGCGTTCGACACGGTTCGAATAAAGCCGTAAGCTAGCCGTCTCTCAAAATAAATACATATAGCGCGGGCCCGCACCCGCGCGAGCGCCCATTCCATGTCGCATTCCGGTCTTACGCGGACGGCCGCCGCGCCGCCGTCCCTGTCCAGTCACGCCGCCGATACCGCGCGCCTCGCCGCGCCGCTCGCGATCGCGCAGCTCTCTCAGATGGCGATGAGCGTCACCGATACGGTACTGCTCGGCTCGCTCGGCCCCGATTCGCTCGCCGCGGGCGGACTCGGCGCGAACTTCTTCTTCGTCATCGTCACCATCCTGCAAGGCGTGCTGTCGTCGGTCAGCGTCAGCGTCGCGCATGCGCGCGGCGCCAAGGCCGACGAACGCGTACCGCACATCTACTGGACCGGGTTCGCGCTGTCCGTGCTGCTCGCGATTCCGGCCATCATCGCGCTGTCGCTGTCCGAACCGATCCTGCTGATGTTCCACGAGCCGCCATTGCTCGCGCATCACGTCGGCGAATACACCGGCATCCTGCGCTTCGCGGCGCTCGGCAGCCTGATCGGCGTCGGGCTGATGCGCGCGTTCCTGCCGGCGATCGGCGCGGCACGCCGGCTGTTGTGGGTGTCGATCGGCGGCGTCGGCGTCAACGGCGTGCTGAACTACGGGCTGATCCACGGCGCGTTCGGGTTGCCGCGCCTCGGCTTCCTCGGTTCAGCCGTCGCGACGACGATCACGATCTGGCTCACCGCGCTCGCACTGATCTGGCTGCTGCACGGCCGGCAGCGCTTCCGTCACTTCGTCACCGCCGCGCGCCCGAAGCTGCCGATGATGGGCGAACTGATCGGCATCGGCTGGCCCGTCGCGATCACGTACGGGGTCGAGTCGACGCTGTTCCTCGCGACCGGCCTGACGATCGGCGTGCTCGGCGCGACGTCGCTGGCCGCGCACCAGATCGCGCTGAACGTCGCGTCGGTGGCGTTCATGGTGCCGCTCGCGATCGGCCAGGCCGCCAACGTGCGGGTCGGTTACTGGGTCGGCGCAGGGGCGCCCGTCGCCGCGCGGCATGCGGGCTTCGTCGCACTCGGCCTCGGTGTCGCGTTCATGACGCTGTCGGGCCTCGTGCTGGTCGTCGCGCCGCATGCGATCGTCGGTCTGTACCTGAACCTCGACGATCCGGCCAACGCGGCCACCGTCTCGCTCGCCGCGTCGCTACTCGGCATCGCCGCGGTGTTCCAGATCGTCGACGGCGCGCAGACCGTCGCGTCGGGTGCGCTGCGCGGCCTGAAGGACACGCGCATCCCGATGCTCGCGGCGACCCTCGGCTACTGGGGCATCGGCTTTCCGACCGGCTACTGGTTCGCGTTCCACGTGGGGCTCGGTGCCCGAGGCCTCTGGTGGGGCCTCGCCGCCGGCCTCGCAAGCGTGGCCGTGCTGATGGCGTGGCGCTTTCATCTGAAGAGCGGGTCGCTCGTGACGTCGCTGCACTGAGCGCGACACGACGCGAAATCCGAGCCGGCGCTATGCTTGTCGGTTGAAGATCTCAAGACGCCGCGCGAGCGGCGCGACTGCCTCACGATACGTCTGATTACGTCTGATGCCGCGCGACGACGCGCGGCCTTTCCCCTTTCCTGGAGGAGTGGATCATGAACGAAGCAGTTCGGATGGAACGCGATACGTTCGGCGAGATCGCCGTGCCGGCCGACCGGCTCTGGGGCGCACAGACCGAGCGCTCGCTGCAGAATTTCCGGATCTCGACCGAGAAGCAGTCGCCCGAGCTGATCCACGCGCTTGCGATCGTCAAGCGCGCCGCAGCGGCCGTGAACCAGTCGCTCGGCGTGCTGGCCGACGACAAGGCGCGCGCGATCATCGACGCGGCCGACGAGATCATCGCCGGCAAGCATCCGCGCGAATTCCCGCTCGCCGTGTGGCAAACGGGCTCCGGCACGCAGACCAACATGAACCTCAACGAGGTGATCGCGAATCGCGCGAGCGAACTGATGGGCGGCGAGCGCGGCGAAGCGCGCAAGGTTCATCCGAACGACGACGTGAACCGCGGCCAGTCGTCGAACGACGTGTTCCCGACCGCGATGCACGTCGCGGCCGCGTACGCGATCGTCAACCACCTGCTGCCGGCGCTGCGCACGCTGCGCACGACGCTCGACGCGAAGTCGAAGGCGTTCGCCGATATCGTGAAGATCGGCCGCACGCACCTGCAGGACGCGACGCCGCTCACGCTCGGCCAGGAGTTTTCCGGCTACGTCGCGCAGCTCGACCAGGGCATCCGTCACGTCGAATCGGCGCTACCGCACCTGTACGAACTCGCGCTCGGCGGCACCGCGGTCGGCACGGGGCTGAACGCGCATCCGGAGTTCGCGGTGCGCGTCGCCGATGAAATCGGCCGGCTCGCGAAGCTGCCGTTCGTGACGGCACCGAGCAAGTTCGAGGTGATGGCGGCCGCGGATGCGCTGGTGTTCGCGCACGGCGCGCTGAAGACGGTCGCGGCCGGCCTGATGAAGATCGCGAACGACGTCCGCTGGCTCGCGAGCGGGCCGCGCTGCGGGCTCGGCGAGCTGTCGATTCCCGAAAACGAGCCGGGCAGCTCGATCATGCCGGGCAAGGTGAACCCGACGCAGTCGGAAGCCGTGACGATGCTGTGCTGCCAGGTGTTCGGCAACGACGTCGCGGTCAACGTCGGTGGCGCGAGCGGCAATTTCGAGCTGAACGTGTTCCGGCCGATGATCGCGCACAACGTGCTGCAATCGGTGCGGCTGCTCGCCGACGGCGCGCAGAGCTTCAACGACCACTGCGCGGTGGGCATCGAGCCGAACCGTTCGCGGATCGACCTGCTGCTGAACGAATCGCTGATGCTCGTGACGGCGCTCAATCCGCACATCGGCTACGACAAGTCGGCGCAGATCGCGAAGAAGGCGCACAAGGAAGGCACGACGCTGAAGGCGGCCGCGCTCGCGCTCGGTTACCTGACCGAGGCGGAATTCGATGCGTGGGTGCGCCCCGAGCAGATGATCGGGCAGTAACGGCAGTAACGGCAGAAACCGGGCGCGGCGCGATGCGCGGCGCCCGCAGCGGTCAGACCGCGCCCTTCGCGACCTCTTCCGGTTTCATCTCGACGATCTTGTCGAGCGCGGCCCGCACGTCGGCCGCATATTTCGCGAGCACCTTCTGCTCGTCCGTCTCGGGCACGAACGGCGGCACCGGCACCGGGTTGCCGTTCTCGTCGACCGCGACGAACACGACGAGGCAATCGGTCGTCTGGCGCAGCACGCCGCCCTTCGGGTCGCCGGCATGCACGGACACATGGATGTGCATGCTGGTGCGGCCCGTCGCAACGACGCGCGCCTTCAACTCGACCAGATTGCCGACCAGAATCGGACGCTGGAAGCGGATGTTGCCGACGCTGACCGTCACGCAATAGCGGCTCGACCAGACGGCCGCGCACGCATACGCGACCTCGTCGATCCACTTCATCAGCGCGCCGCCATGCACCTTTCCACCGAAATTCACGGAGGACGGCTCGGCGAGGAAGCGGAATACGGTTTCGGTGCGGTCGAGGGCCGCCGGTACGGGGGACGATTGGGACATCTTGTTGGCTCCAGGCGGCAGGGGCGCTGTAATCGGGCCATTATACGTTGCACTGCGGCAACGCGTCGCGGGGCGCCCCGTGTGGCGCGGCTGCCGGGGCCGTGCCCGGCTCACACGCGGCCGGCACCGGTCAGCGGCGCACCGTGATGCCCTGATCGATCGTTCCGTACATCTCGAGGCTGCCGCCGCGCTCACCAGTCGCGCCACCGCCCTGCGCACAGGCCGCGCAGACGAGCGCAGCCGCCAGCAAACAGAAAATCGTCTTCATCGTTGCATCGTGTCACGTGCGGCAGCCCGCTGCTGCCGCTTTCGGCCATTCTACGCGCGCGCCGCAAGCGGCCGCAGCCCGGTTCCGCCGCATCGACGGCGCCCGCGCCACTGCATCCGACATTTCAGCCAAAAGCGAAACATCGAATGCGCGCGCCCACTACACTGAGGATCATCCCGCCTGACGAGACACGACGATGACCGACCAAGACGACCACCACTTTCCGGGCCTGAGCCGCATCGGCTCGCTGATTGCCGACCCCGGGCGCGCCGCGATGCTGTGGGTGCTGATGGACGGCAGTGCACGGCCGGCTGGCGAACTGACGATGATCGCGGGGTTGTCGCCGTCCGCCGCAAGCGCCCACCTCGCGCGCTTGACCGAAGGCGGCCTGCTCGCGCTCGACGTGCGCGGCCGGCACCGCTACTACCGGATCGCATCGGCCGACATTGCGGCATCGCTCGAGGCACTCGCGAACGTCGCCCGCGCGGCCGCACCGCATCGCCCGGTTCCGGCGCCGTCCCGCACGGTCCCGGCCGAACTGCGCTATGCGCGCACCTGCTACGACCACATGGCCGGCGAACTTGCGGTGCGCATCTTCGACGGGCTCACCGCGCGCGGCTGGCTGCTTGCCGACGGCGATGCGATCGAGACCACCGAACTCGGCACCCAGGCGCTCGCACAATGGGGTATCGACGTCGCGCAGCAGCGCACGCGCCGGCGCCGCTTCGCGTGCGGCTGCCTCGACTGGAGCGAGCGGCGCTCGCATCTCGGCGGCGCACTCGGTGCGGCGCTGCTCGAGAGCTTCTGCGCGCACGGCTGGATCGAGCGCTCCGCACGGCCGCGCGTGCTGCGCGTCACCGTGCCCGGACAGCAGGTTTTCGACGGGTGGCTTACGTCCGCTTGACGCCTGCATTGCGTCTGCACGACAACGACGCGCGATCGACAGGTTTTGTTACATCGCATGCCAATCGACTTACAAAACACAGAGCATTGAAACAGGCCGAGCGGATATTGTGAACTCAACGGCACGAATCGACGCGCCGCGATAATGACGAAGACGCTCATCATGGCCACCCTGTTCACGCTCAAGCGAACCGCCCGCTGCACGCTGCTCGCGTTCGTCGCGCTTGCGGCACTGCCCCCCGCATTCGCGCAATCGGCCGGTGCCCCGCCCTATGCGGCCGCGGCACGGCAACCGGGCGGCGATCCGCCCAGCCGTGTCGCGCGGCTCAATTACCTGTCGGGCGCCGTGACGACCGAACCGGCCGGCACCGATACGTGGTCGTATGCCGCCGTGAACCGGCCGCTGACGACCGGCGACCAGCTCTGGAACGACGCCGGTGCGCGCTCGGAACTGCACGTCGGGTCGACCGCGGTGCGGATCGGCGAGTCGACCAGCCTGTCGGTGCTGAACCTCGACGACACGACGACCCAGCTGAAAGTGGGGCTCGGCACCGTGTCGACGCACGTGCGCGATCTGCCGGCCGGCGGATCGTACGAAATCGACACGCCCAACCTCGCGCTCGGCATCACGGGCCCCGGCGACTATCGCGTCGACGTCGCGCCGAACGGAGCGAGCACGACGGTCACGATGCGCAGCGGCAGTGCGACCGTCTACGGGAGCAACGGGCAGTACCCGCTGTCGCCCGGGCAGCAGGTCGTGTTCACGGGCACCGACCTGCAGGTCGCGCAGCAATCCGCCTCCCCGGGGCCCGATGCGCTCGACCAGTGGGCCGCCAGCCGCGACGCGGCCGAGGCGCGCTCGGTGTCGGCCCGCTATGTGTCCCGCGACATTCCCGGCTACCAGGATCTCGACGCGAACGGCACGTGGCGCGAAACCCCGAATTACGGTCAGGTCTGGGTGCCGAACGACACGCCGGCCGACTGGGCGCCGTATCACGACGGCCACTGGATCTGGCAGGCCCCGTGGGGCTGGACGTGGGTCGACGACGCGCCATGGGGTTTCGCGCCGTATCACTACGGCCGCTGGGCGTACGTGGACGATAGCTGGGCCTGGGTACCGGGCCCGCTGGTCGTCAGCCAGCCGCCGGCCTATGCGCCGGCGCTCGTCGCGTTCGTGGGCGGTGGTGGCGGTCCCGACTGGAGCGTCGCGCTCACGGTAGGCGGCGTCGCCGCCGCCGGCTGCGCGTGGTTCGCGCTCGGCCCGGGCGAACCGTGGCATCCGGGCTGGGGCGGCTGGAGCCCGCACTACTACGACCGCGTGAACCGCAACATCGTGGTGAACAACGTCAACGTGAACAAGACCGTGAACGTGACGAACATCACCAATATCACCAACATCAACAAGACGTACGTGAACTTCCGCGCGCCGCACGCGATCACGGCCGTGCCGGCCTCCGCGTTCGTGCACGGCCAGCCTGTCGCGCACTTCTCGCAGCATGTCGATCCGCAGCAATGGCGCAATGCGCACGTCACGCCGGGTACGCCGGGCATTGCGCCGGTGCGCCAGAGCTTCACGGGCGGGCTGCGCAATGCGACCTACCGGCCGCCGGCGGCGATCGCGCAACACCCGTACGTCGCAACGCGCAATCCCGCCGTGCCGGCCGCGTATCGCGACCACGCCGCGGCCCACCTCGCACAGCAAGGCGGGCGCGTGCCGGGTGCCGGCGCGCCCGTCGTGAAGACCAACGTGCCGGCCGACTATACGGCTCGCCCGGTCCGCGTTCCGGGCAAGCCGGGCGGCGGCGCTTGGGCGATGCACAACGTGCAGCTCGTGAATCCGCACGGCCCCGTCGTGCAGCCGGCTCGTGCGCCTCGCGAAGGCCAGCCGGCCGCCGTGCAGGCCGGGCGGCCGGAGGCACCGATGCCGGGGGCACCGATGCCGGGCATGCCGAATGTCGCGCGGCCGGCGAACGGCGAAAACCCCAACGCACCGCGTTTCGCCAACGGCGGTATGCCGCAGGCAGCCGGCAACCCGATGCCGCATCAGGCCGTCGGGCCCGGCAACGGCGTCCCGCATCCGCCGGTCGCGACCAACAGTCCGTCGGGCATCGGCAATGCACGCGCAGCCGAGGCGCCGTCGCCCGCGTGGATGCAGCCGCACACGCCGATGGAACGTCAACGCCCTGCTCCGCCGACCGCGCTGCATGCCGCAGGACAGAATGCGCTGCCGCCGGTGCGCAGTGCAGCGGTCCCGCATCCGGACGGCATGCCGACTCCGCAGGGCGCGCAGCCCGGCGGCCGGAACGAAGCGCCGCGTGCACTGCCGCAACCGCGGCTCGACAACACGGCGCAGATTCCGCAGCCGCGTCCGCGCCCCGATTTCCCGACGCCGACCCAGCATGGGCAACCCCAACCGGAACGGGCAGTTCCTGCGCCGCAACCGCGCCCCGAATTCGCGCAACCGTCGCCACACCGCGAAGTCGCTCCGCCACATGTGAACGAGTACCGTCCGCCGGCCCCCGCCGTGCATGACATGCCACGCCCGCAACCGCAGGCGCCGCGCATGGATCCACGGCCGCAACCCGCGCCGCGTATGGAGTCGAGACCGCAACCGGCGCCACGCATGGAGCCGCGCCCGTCGATGCCTGCACCGCACATGGAACCGCGGCCGCAACCGGCGCCGCACCCGAGCAACCCGCCGCCGCAAGGCGGTCACGAAGAGCGGCATCGCCAGTAAGTGCCGCAAACGTGAAACAAAAAGGCCCGACCGGTATCAGCCGGTCGGGCCTTTTTCCTGCGGGGCGCGGATCGATGCATCCGCGCGGCCCGTCGTGCGCGATCAGACCGCCATCGGCGCGGTCAGCGGCTCGTGGTGGCGGTAGCCGACCAGCGAGAAATCGGACGGCTCGATCTGCTCCAGCCACTCGGGTGCGTAGACGCCCGTCTTCGCGTATTCCGGCACGCGCTCGGCAATCTCGAGCCGCGGGCTGTCGTAAGGTTCGCGCGTGAGCTGGCGCTGCAGCATGTCGAGCTGGTTCTCGTAGATGTGCGCGTCGCCGATGAAGTACGTGAACCAGCGCGGCGTGTAGCCCGTCAGCCGGCCGACGAGCGACAGCAGCGCGGCCCCTTCCGTCAGGTTGAACGGCGTGCCGAGGCCGACGTCGTTGCTGCGGATGTACAGGCACAGCGAGATTTCGCGCTTCGTTGCATTCGGCAGGAACTGGTACAGCAGATGGCACGCGGGCAGCGCGATCTCGTCGAGCACGGCCGGATTCCACGCGTGAAACAGGATGCGCCGGTCGGACGGGTTCTCCATGATCGTGTCCAGGCACTGGCGCAACTGGTCGATCGCCTTGTACAGCAGCACCTTCGGCGCGCCGTCTTCGTCGAAACGCGTGACGATCCGGAAGCCGCGGCGCGTCGCGTCGGCGATCTGTGCGTCGGCGCCCGCGTCGAGCACCTTGTATCCCGGCCACTGGCGCCATTGCACGCCATACACGTCGCCGAGATCGTCGACGCCCTGGCGATACGGGTTCGCGAGCCACTGCGCGTTCTCGTTCGCGTTCGCATCCCACACCTTGCAGCCGAGCGCGCGGAAATCGGCCGCGCTGCGCGATGCGCGCAGGAAGCCGACCAGTTCGCCGATCGCGGACTTGAACGCGAGCTTCTTGGTCGTCACGGCCGGGAAGCCTTGCTGCAGGTCGAAGCGCAGCATCGCGCCCGGCATGCTGATGGTGCGGATCCCCGTGCGGTTCTCCTGCCAGGTGCCCGTATCGAGAATGGTACGAACGAGATCGAGATACTGTTTCATGCGGGTTCCTTCGGCCGCGAGGGCGGCCGTACCCGCCAATTTTAGCAAGCGTGCTGCGGAAGCCCCGACAACGGCGCTGAAAACCCTGCCAGCGTGTCGCCGCGATCGCGCATGCCGTGCGCGCACATCAGCCGGTAGAGCGTGACGCGCGACACGCCGAGTTCGCGCGCGGCATCCGCGAAACGGCCGCGATGGCGCAACAACGCCTGCTCGATCGCCTGCCGTTCGGCCGCCTCACGCGCCTCCAGCAGCGACACGGGCGCGAGCGTCGCAAAGTCGTTCAGCTCGAGATCGGCAGCGGTGATCATCCGGCCCTCCGACATGACGATCGCGCGGCGCACGCGATTGATCAGCTCGCGCACGTTGCCCGGCCACGAGTAGCCGTACAGCGACGCGACCGCGTCAGGGGAAAAGCCGCGCAGGCGACGATGCGCATCGCCCTTGAAGCGCTCGAGCATGTGGCGCGCGAGTACCTCGATGTCCTTGCCGCGCGCGCGCAGCGGCGGCTCCTCGATCTTAAGCACGCACAGGCGATGGAACAGGTCCTCGCGGAACCGCCCTTCGCGCAGCGCAGCCTCCATGTCCACGTGCGTCGCGCAGATCACGCGCACGTCGACAGGCACCGACACATGGGCACCGAGCCGCTCGATCTTGCCTTCCTGCAGGAAGCGCAACAGGCTTGCCTGGCTTTCGAGCGGCAAGTCGCCGATCTCGTCGAGAAACAGCGTGCCGCCGTTGGCGGCCTCGACGCGACCGATCTTGCGCTGGTTCGCGCCGGTGAATGCGCCGCGCTCATAGCCGAACAGCTCGGCCTGCAGCAGCGTCGACGGAATCGCGCCGCAGTTGATCGCGATGAACGGCGCCTGCGCGCGCGACGAGCGTTCGTGAATCGCGACCGCCGTCAGCTCCTTGCCGGTACCCGATTCGCCGGAGATGAACACCGGCGCGTCGGTCGCCGCGACACGGCGTATCGTCCTGAAGAGACCGAGCATCGCATCGCAGGTCCCGACCATTTCGCCTTCGCTGCGTCCCGCGCCGACAGGCGGCGCAACGGGCTCGGTCAGCGCGATCATGCCGTGCGCATGACCGACGGTCTCGACGATCCGCGCCGTCTCGTACGGCATCGTCACGTAGTCGAAACAGTAGTCGCGAATGAGATGGCGCAGCGTGGCGTCCTGCAACTGGCCACGGCGCGTCGCAGCGATCCAGCCGATGTGCTGAATGCTCAGACAAGATTCGAGTTCGCGCAGGTCCGAGGGCTTGAAGCCCGGCGAAAAATCGAGCAGCCCGGCCGTTGCAACGCCATGCTGTACGACGCGTCGTACATCCCGCACGGTCTCCGCGAGATCGACACGCCAACCGCATTCGTCGAAATGGCCGCGCAACGCGTCGTTCGGTTCGCGCGAATAGTAGATCACGTGCCGCTGATCGGCGCCCATATGCTCACCCCGTTCATCAACCGTCTAACGATTGCCGTGCACGCCAGGTCACGTGCGAAAGGATCGAATCGGGTCAGCCGAAGGCGGCTCGATTCGCCATGCCGATGCGCGGCGACGACAAGGCCTCGCATGATGGCGCTTATCTCGCGTCCAGTTATTTTGATCAAGACAGCTTAGTTATAGGCACTGAATACGACAATCCGATTTCAGCGCGGTGAGCGATACGGCCGGATCGCTCAGGAGGTCGATGCATGTCAATCGTCTGCACATAGCACCTGCGCAGCGATATGTTCTCTCATCAACACGTGCGACGATTTTCGTCCTTGAAGCGTAACGAATGAATCCGCAGAATTCCCAAGCCCCCTCGTTTCACGTCTGAAACATTTTCAGCCGTTTTTAGACACAATTCGCAACGCTTGCGCACGAATCGCAGTCTCTACAACGGTCCCGGCGCGATGGCATGCATTTCGCTGAATACGGAAACCGTCGGAGACAGCGACCATGCGAAAACATCTTTTACTTTCTTTCGTGCCGATGGCCATTGCGGTCGCGGCCGCAGGCCCGCCCACACCCGCACGCGCAGACGAAGGCACGAATCCGGATCGCGCCACACTCCTTGCCGCAAACGCGCCGAGCATGCAGCACGGCAACGGGTTCGGCATCGTGACCGTGTCGTCACCGAAACCGCTGCAGGCCGGCAAGACTTCGGTGACGCTGTGGGACGAGATCCCGCCGCCCCAATTGCCGCTGCCCATGCCGCTCCCGTTACCGCAGCCGGGCGACGTGCAGCACGCGATGGAAGGCACCGCGCAAGGCAGTACGCATCAGTGATGCCCGAGCCGATCCATTTGATAAGGATCACGTATTGATTCGAGCAGGCCGGACAGCATCGATCAGCGGCCGATATCAGCGATCTCGCAACACGAAACGGTTTTGTGCTCCGTCCCCCGGCGGGCACTCTTTTTATTCATTCCATCGCCGCGACGCATTGCCTCGAGCGTCGCGGCGCGCAGCACAGAAAGGCGGATGCGCGCACCAGGAACCGGCGCGCGCCGCCGTTCCGGTAGAATCGGCGCCATTCCGGTTTTCCTCTCCCACGACCTTCATGACGACGTTGACCCTGATCGTCGCGCGTGCCCGCAACGGCATCATCGGCCGCGACAACCAGTTGCCCTGGAAACTTCCCGAGGATCTCGCCTTCTTCAAGCGCACGACGATGGGCGCACCGATCGTGATGGGCCGCAAGACCCACGAGTCGATCGGCCGGCCGCTGCCGGGCCGCCGCAATATCGTCGTCACGCGCGATGCGACGCGCCGCTTCGACGGCTGCGACACGGTCACGTCGCTCGCCGACGCGCTGACGCTCGCTGCGCGCGACGGGGTGCCCGAAGCGTTCCTGATCGGCGGCGCCCAACTCTACACGGAAGGCCTCGCACTCGCCGACAAGCTGGTCGTCACCGAGATCGATGCCGACTTCGACGGTGACGCATCGTTTCCGGCGCCCGACGCCGCGCAGTGGCAGGAAGTGTCGCGCGATGCGCACCAGGCGGCCGCGCCGAACACGTTCGGCTATGCGTTCGTCGTCTACGCGCGCAAGCTCGGCTGACGCGTCGCGCGCCATGAAAAAAGCCCGACCGGCTTACGCCGGTCGGGCTTTTTCGTTTGATGGCGGCCGCTGCCGCGCGCCGCTTACTGCCCGGCGATCGTCATCTGCTCGATCAGCACCGAGCCCGTTTCCTTCGTGCCGCGCACGATCGAATCGGCGCCGATCGCGACGATATGCCGGAACATTTCCTGCAGCGTGCTCGCGACGGTGATTTCCTCGACCGGATACTGGATCACGCCGTTCTCGACCCAGAAGCCCGCCGCGCCGCGCGAATAGTCGCCCGTCACGTAGTTCACGCCCTGCCCCATCAGCTCGGTCAGCAGCAGGCCCGTGCCGAGCTTTTTCAGCATCGCGTCGAAATCGTCGCCCGGCTGCGTGCTCGAGCTGCGCAGCGCGAGGTTGTGCGAGCCGCCCGCGTTGCCGGTGGTCTGCGTGCCGAGCTTGCGCGCCGAATAGGTCGACAGGAAGTAGCCTTCGACGACGCCATCCGTGACGACGCTGCGCGCACGCGTGCGCACGCCTTCCTCGTCGAACGGCGCGCTGCCCATCGCGCGCGGCACGTGCGGATCCTCGACGACCTGGATGTGCGGCGCGAACACCGGCTTGCCGAGGCTGTCGACGAGGAACGACGTCTTGCGGTACAACGCACCGCCGCTCACCGCCTGCACGAACGCGCCGAGCAGGCCGGCCGCGAGCGGCGCCTCGAACAGCACGGGCACCTTGCGGGTGTCGAGACGGCGCGCGCCCATCCGTGCGAGCGCACGCTCGGCCGCGTACCGGCCCACCGCTTCGGGCGCCGCGAGATCGATCGCGCTGCGCTTCGACGAATACCAGTCGTCGCGCTGCATGTGACGGCCGCTGCCCGCGATCGGCGCACATGCGATGTAGTGGCGCGAATACGGATAGCCGGACAGGAAGCCGCGCGACGTCGCGAGCACGAACTGCGAATGCTGGGCCGACACGCTCGCGCCTTCCGAATTGCGGATCTGCGGGCTGACCGCGAATGCGGCGTCTTCCGCGCGGCGGGCAAGCTCGACAGCCTCGTCGGCCGTCAGCGCCCACGGGTGGTACAGATCGAGGTCGCGCGGGTCGGTTTCGAGCAGCTCGGCCTCGGCCAGGCCGGCCGCCTCGTCCTCGGCCGTGAAGCGCGCGATGTTGTACGCGGCGGCGACCGTATCCTTGATCGCGCCCGGCGAGAAATCCGACGTGCTCGCGTTGCCGCGCTTCTTGCCGATGAACACGGTCACGCCGACCATCTTGTCGCGGTTGTGCTCGATCGTTTCGACTTCGCCGCGACGCACCGACACCGACAGGCCGTCGCCCTCGGAGATTTCGGTCGCGGCGTCCGTCGCGCCGAGCGCCTTCGCATGGCGAAGGATGTCGGAGGCGATTTCTTTGAGCTGGTCCTGCGTGTGCGGGAAATAGCGCGCTTGTACGTCGAGATTGGCTGCCATCGTCTGGATATCCGGTGGCGGGCGGGCGCCCGCATGTTCAAAATGTTGCGTATCCCGCGATCATAGCAAGGTCCGGGGCCGGACACCGACAAGCTTGGGGTGTCCGCGGCGCGATACAATGCCGCCCATGACACGCAAAACCCGAATCCAGCCGATCGAGCATGCCGCCGAAGACGACGACAATGGCTACGATCGCCCCAGCAAATCCCAGTTGAAGCGCGAGATGCACGAGTTGCAGGTGCTCGGCCAGGCGCTCGTCGATCTGCCGAAGGACGCCCTCAAGCGCATGCCGATGCCCGAAAGTCTCGCGGACGCCGTTCGCGAGGCACGCCGGATCACCGATCACGAAGGCAAGCGCCGCCAGCTCCAGTACGTCGGCCGCGTGATGCGCTCGCTGACTGACGACGAAACGGCCGCGCTGCGCACCGCACTCGACGCACAACGCGGCGTGAACAAGGCCGCGACGGCCCGCCTGCACTGGATCGAGCGCACGCGCGACCAGTTGCTCGCCAACGACGACGCGCTGACCGAATTCCTGCGCCAGCACCCGGAAGCGGATATCCAGGAAGGCCGCACGCTGATCCGCAATGCACGCAAGGAAGCGCAGCAAGGCAAGCCGCCGCGCTATTTCCGCGAGCTGTTCCAGTGGATCAAGACCGCCAGCGGCACGCCCGATGCGGGTGACGATGCGCCGGACGACACTGAAGACGACCATGACGACGAAGCGTAACCACCCGGACGAGCTCGTCGTCGGCCTCGTGTCGATCAGCGACCGCGCGAGCACGGGCGTCTACGAGGACAAAGGCATTCCGGCACTGCAGGAGTGGCTCGCCGGTGCGCTCACGTCGCCGTGGCGCGCCGAAACGCGCCTGATCCAGGACGACGCGCCCACGATCTCCGCCACGCTCGCTGAACTGGTCGACGTCGCGGGGTGCGATCTCGTGCTGACGACGGGCGGCACGGGCCCCGCGCGCCGCGACGTGACGCCCGAGGCCACGCTGGCCGTGGCGACGAAGGAAATGCCGGGATTCGGCGAACAGATGCGGCAGATCAGCCTGAATTTCGTGCCGACCGCGATCCTGTCGCGACAGGTCGCGGTGATCCGCGAGACAGCCGACCATGCGGCGCTGATCATCAACCTGCCCGGCCAGCCGAAGTCGATCCGGGAAACGCTCGAAGGGCTGCGCGATGCCGACGGCCAGTCGACCGTGCCCGGAATTTTCGCCGCGGTGCCCTACTGCATCGACCTGATCGGCGGCCCGTACATCGAGACCGACGCCGCGGTGGTCGCGGCGTTCCGGCCGAAAAGCGCTCGGCGCTGAGCCCGGCGCGGAGCCTGTACCCAGCGCTGAGCGCGTGCCGGCCCGCTCAGGCGGCCGGCGCGGATTCGCCTGCCGAAGCCGATGCGGCCGGAATCAGGAAATGCTCGCGGTAATACTTCAGCTCGTCGATCGATTCGTGGATGTCCGCGAGCGCCGTGTGCATCGCGCGCTTCTGGAAGCCCTTGTAGATCGCGGGCTGCCAGCGGCGGCACAGCTCCTTGAGCGTGCTGACGTCGAGGTTGCGGTAGTGGAAGAACCGCTCGAATTCGGGCATCCAGCGCGCCATGAAGCGGCGGTCCTGGCAGATCGAGTTGCCGCACATCGGCGACTTGCCAGGCGACACGTACTGCGCGAGGAATGCCTGCAGTTGCTCGGCGGCTTCCGCCTCGGTCACGGTCGACGCGCGCACGCGGTCGATCAGGCCCGAGCGGCCGTGCGTCGACTTGTTCCAGTCGTCCATCTTCGCGAGCGTTTCGTCGCTCTGGTGGATCGCGAACACGGGGCCTTCGACGGCGATGTCGAGCGTGGAATTGGTCACGACGACCGCGATCTCGATGATGCGGTCGTTATCCGGGTCGAGGCCCGTCATCTCCATGTCGAGCCAGACGAGGTTCAACTCGTTGCGCACGAGCGCGGGCTGGCTGGCGGAAGCGGCGGTATCGGTCATGAGTCATCCTGGAAAATGGCGGACGGCGCGCGGCGCCGCCCGGGCGGCCGGCATCGCATCAGCGGGCCCGGTCCGCAAGAACATATAATTCTCGCATAGAACCCTTTGGCGCCTTCGATGTCACCCTTTTCGTTCACCCTGCTGTTCGCGCTCGCCGTGCTCGCGATGGTCGTCACCAAGCTGTGGCTCGCGTCGCGGCAGATCCGCTTCGTCGCGGCGCACCGCAACGGCGTCCCCGCGCAGTTCAGCGCAACCATCCCGCTGACCGCCCACCAGCGCGCGGCCGACTATACGGTCGAGCGCACCCGGCTGACGATGCTCGAGATCGTCGTCAGCGCGGCCGTGCTGGTCGGCCTCACGCTGCTCGGCGGCGTCGGCGCGCTCGACACGCTGCTCACCGGCTGGCTCGGCCGCGGCTACGGGCAGCAGGTCACGCTCGTCGCTGCGGTGCTCGTGATCACGAGCGTCATCGACATCCCGTTCGAGTACTACCGCCAGTTCGGAATCGAACAGCGCTTCGGCTTCAACCGGATGACGAAGCGGCTGTTCTTCACCGACATGTTGAAAAACTCGCTGATCGGCGCCGCGCTCGGCCTGCCGCTGCTGTTCGTCGTGCTGTGGCTGATGAACCAGGCCGGCAGCCTGTGGTGGCTGTGGACCTGGATCGTCTGGGTCGCGTTCCAGATGCTCGTGCTGCTGATCTACCCCACCTTCATCGCACCGATCTTCAACAAGTTCGAGCCGCTGAAGGACGACGCGCTGCGCGCGCGCATCGAGTCGCTGATGAAGCGCTGCGGCTTTGCGGCGAAGGGGCTGTTCGTGATGGACGGCAGCCGCCGCTCCGCGCACGGCAACGCTTACTTCACGGGCTTCGGCGCGTCGAAGCGGATCGTATTCTTCGACACGCTGCTCGCGCGCCTGTCCGGCCAGGAAATCGAGGCCGTACTCGCACACGAACTCGGCCACTTCAAGCGCCGCCACGTGATGAAGCGGATGCTCGTGTCGTTCGTGCTGAGCCTCGTGCTGCTCGCGCTGCTCGGCTGGCTGGCGCAACGCACGTGGTTCTATACGGGGCTCGGCGTCACGCCGTCGCTCGACACGAGCAACGCGGGTGCCGCGCTCGTGCTGTTCTTCCTCGCGATTCCCGTGTTCCTGTTCTTCGCGACGCCGTTCGGCAGCCTCACGTCGCGCAAGCACGAATTCGAGGCCGACGCGTTCGCGGCCAGCCAGACCGATGCGCAGGATCTCGTCAGCGCACTCGTCAAGCTCTATGAGGACAACGCGTCGACGCTGACGCCCGACCCCGTCTACACGGCCTTCTACTACTCGCATCCGCCTGCGTCGCAGCGGATCGACCGCCTGCTGCAGCACGCATGAGCCGCCCGACCTCCCGCAAGCCGGCCCCGCGCGCGTCGAACGCGCAACGGGTCGAAGGCCGCGTGATCGCGGCGCACGGGCGCCACTACATCGTCGCACCCGACGACGGCGGCCCGATGCTGCAGTGCTTCCCGCGCGGCAAGAAGAGCGATATCGCTGTGGGCGACCGTGTCGCGTACGAACTCGCATCGGCCGACCAGGGCGTCATCGTCGAGATCGGCGAGCGGCGCAACCTGCTGTACCGTTCCGACCAGTTCAAGTCGAAGCTGTTCGCGGCCAACCTCGACCAGCTGCTGATCGTGCTCGCGACCGAGCCCTACTTCAGCGAGGACCTGCTCGGCCGCGCGCTGATCGCCGCCGAGGCGAACGAGCTGAAGCCGCTCGTCGTGCTGAACAAGATCGACGTCGAAGCCGCGCTGCCGGTCGCGCGCGAGCGCCTCGCGCCGTACCGCGCACTCGGCTACGACGTGCTCGAGCTGTCGGTGAAGGGCTCGCCCGACGATGCGCGCGCACAACTGATGCCGCACCTGACCGGGCATTCGACGATCCTGCTCGGCCAGTCCGGGATGGGCAAGTCGACGCTCGTGAACCTGCTCGTTCCCGATGCCGAAGCCGCCACGCGCGAGATTTCGGCCGCGCTCAACAGCGGCCGTCACACAACGACGTTCACGCGCCTCTACCCATTGCAGGGCGGCGGCGCGCTGATCGATTCGCCGGGCTTCCAGGAATTCGGCCTCTACCACCTCACGGAAGGCCGTCTCGAGCGCGCATTTCCGGAGTTCCGGCCGCTGCTCGCCGACTGCCGTTTCTATAATTGTCATCATCTGCACGAACCTGGCTGCGCGATTCTGGAAGCCGTTACCGACGGCCGCATCGCACCGTCGCGGCATGCGCTGTACGCGCAGCTCGTGCACGAGGCGAGCCAGATCGTCCGCTGATCGCGCGGCACGCGCGCGGCGGCCAGCCGGTGCCATGCGGGCCGGCTTTCACCGACAGGAGCCGCGATGCGTTTCAAGGCACCCAATCTCGCGACGGCGCAGCATTGGGCCAACGTGCTTCAGGTGGCCGGCATCGGTTGCGAGCTGCACAACTGCTACGCGACCGGCGCGCTCGGCGGCCTGCCCGCCGACGCGTGCACGCCGGAGCTGTGGCTCGACGACGAACGCGACGACGCGCTCGCGCGCCGGCTCCTCGATGCGGCGTCGCACGGCCCGTCGGCCGGCGCCGCGCCGTGGCGCTGCCGGCAGTGCGGCGAGGCGCTCGAAGCCCAGTTCACCGCGTGCTGGCAATGCGGCGCCATACGCGACCCGCTCGACGACTGACCCACAGCAAAAAGGCCGGCTTCAAGCCGGCCTTTTGCCTTTCATCGGGTACCGCACTGCCCCGTCACGACACCCAGACGGCGAGCGTCAGCATCAGCAGCAGAATCATCCACAGGATCACCGCGCGCCAGACGAGGCCAACCGCGGATTGCAGCGTACGCGGCGTGCAATCGTCACCGACCGTCAGCGGACCGCTGTCGCCGACTGCCAGCGCATCGAGGCTCGACGGTTCCGCGAGCGGCCCCGCGAGGCGTGCGCCGAGCGCTCCGCTGCCGGCTGCCAGCAGGACGCCATCGTTCGGGTCGGGCCACTGGCGCGTGTGGTTGCGCCACGCGTAGATCGCGTCCTCGAAATTGCCGACGATCGCGAAGCCGAGCGCGGTCAATCGCGAGGGAATCCAGTCGATCACGAAGAACGCGCGCTGCGCGAACGTCGAGAAAGCCGCCGTGCGGTCGTCGCCCGGCGTCGACCAGCTGCGCGCGAGGTATTCGGAAATCCGGTACAGCACGGCGCCGGCCGGGCCGATCGGCAGCACATACCAGAAGAACACGCCGAACACGTGGCGATGCGATGCGACAACGGCGTGAATCAGCGTATGGCGGACGATTTCGCCGACCGGCATGTCGACCGTGTCGATGCCCGTCCACTCGTGCAGGATTTCGCGCGCGCGCGGCACGTCGTCGTTGTTGAGCGCGAGGTGGATATCGGTGAAGTAGTGGCTGAACTGGCGGAAGCCGAGCGTGAAATACACGACGACGACGTTCCAGATGAATGCGAGCACGAAGCTCACCTTGTACAGCAGGAAATAGATCAGCGCGACGATCAGCACCCACGGCAGCACGACCGCGAGCCAGGCAAGAATGCCGTGCTTCTGCTTGCCTGCGTCGAGACCATGCGCGACGGTTTCCGCATGAAACTGGAACAGCGCGAACACCGGATTGTTCGGCGACAACGCGCGGACCTGTTCGATGATGAGGGCGAGGAGAACCGAAAAGAAAGTCATGCGTGGCGCCGTCTTCGGAGTTATGTCATTTTTTGCATAACGATAGCACAGCGTAAGCACCGGATGGCTGCCGGCGCGGTCGCCCGGCGGCCTGCCGCGCGCCCCGGACGCCGTGCGCGCCTAGCCGGCGGCCAAGAAGCGGTACAGATTGCGCAACATGGCGGCAGTTGCGCCCCAGATGAAGTAATGCCCGCCGGGTTCGCCGTTCGGATAGGGCATCGCAAAAAAACGACGCTCGCCGCCTTCCCAGCGGAACACACGAACCTGATGGTTCGCGGGATTCATCAGGAACGCGAGCGGCACCTCGAAAATCTCGGCGACTTCGAACGTGTCGGCCTGCACGGTGAACGGCGGATGCACGAGGCCGACCACCGGCGTCACGCAAAAGCCGGTGCCGGTCAGGTAGTCGGGTAGCGCACCGAGGATCTCGACACGCTCGTCTGCCAGCCCGATCTCTTCCTTCGCCTCGCGCAACGCGGTTGCCGTTGCATCGTGATCGAACGGCTCGCGACGACCGCCGGGGAAGCTGATCTGTCCGGCGTGATCGTTCAGGTGGTCGGCGCGCTGGGTCAGCAACATGGTGAGGCCGGACTCGCGGACGACGAGCGGCACGAGGACGGCCGCGCTACGCGGATCGATGCCCTCCTGCAGCCTCGCTTCGCCCGGCTCGACGCTCCATTCGAGCGTGCGCGCGAAACGGTCGCGCAGCCCGGACGGCGTCATCAGGCTGGAGTCGATGGCCGGCAGGCCGGCGCTGGTGCCTTCAACCGGCAATACTTCGGGATCGATGATGGGGCGGCGATTCAATGGGACTCTCGAGTTCGTGTCGTATCGAGCATATTGTCGCGCCAGAATGAAAAAAGCACCCGGGTGGGTGCTTTTTCCTTACAGCTCTTACTCTTGGGAAGCTGCTGCGGCGCGATCCTTCGACACCAGCTTTTCCTTGATACGAGCCGACTTGCCCGAACGCTCGCGCAGGTAGTACAGCTTCGCACGACGCACATCACCGCGGCGCTTCACGACGATGCTTGCCAGCAGCGGCGAGTACGTCTGGAACGTACGCTCGACGCCTTCGCCCGACGAGATCTTGCGAACGATGAAGTTCGAGTTCAGGCCACGGCTGCGAATCGCGATCACGACGCCTTCGTAAGCCTGAACGCGCTTGCGGGTACCTTCAACCACGTTCACGTTCACGATCACCGTGTCGCCCGGGGCGAATTCGGGGATCGTCTTGCCGGCGAGCGCGCGCTCGATTTCTTCCTGCTCAAGTTTTTCGATCAGATTCATTACTGACTCCTTATGCCATCGTGTCGGCGTTGGCACCCGCCTGCTTCCAGGCCTGGCCCCGATAGAGGATGGATTCACATCAGGCACCGCGCACGCATGCGCGGCACCGCCAATTCCCGCCCGCGACGCCGCCTCAGGAGGCGTTCTTCGCTTCGCGTGCGAGGTTCGCAAGCCATGCCTCGTCGGCACGGCTCAACAACTTCTCGCGGCGCGCCCGGACGATCAGGTCCGGCCGCTTCCGCAACGTATTCCGCAATGCTTCCTGCCGCCGCCACCGCTCGATCTCGGCATGATGCCCGCCGAGCAGCACGTCCGGCACGCGCACACCGTCGTATTCCTCGGGGCGCGTGTAGTGCGGACAATCGAGCAGGCCGTCAGCGAAACTGTCCTGCACGGCCGACAGCGAATCGTTCAGCACACCGGGCAGCAGCCGCACGACGGCATCCATCATCGCCATCGCCGGCAATTCTCCGCCGGACAGCACGAAATCGCCGAGGCTGATTTCCTCGTCGACGCAACGATCGAGCAGGCGCTGGTCGATCGCTTCATAGCGGCCGCACAGCACGACGACACCGGGTTCCTGCGCCATCCGCACCGCACGATCGTGCGTGAGCGGCGCGCCCTGCGGCGACATCATCACCACACGCGTGCTCGCGATGCCCTGTTCCGCCTGCGCCGCTTTCGCGGCATCGATCGCGGCTTCGAGCGGCCTGGCCAGCATCACCATGCCCGGACCGCCGCCGTACGGACGATCGTCGACCGTGCGGTAGTTGTCCGTCGTGAAATCACGCGGGTTCCAGGTGCGCAGCCCGAAGCGCCCTTGCTTGACGGCCCGGCTGGTGATCCCCCAGTCGGTCAGTGCACGGAACATCTCGGGAAAGAGCGTGACGACGTCGAACTGCACCGCGCTCTCGTTAACCTGGTTCATTTCAGTAATCGGCTTCCCAGTCGACGACGATGCGACGCGCCGCCTGATCCACCGTTTTGACGTATACGCCGACGAACGGAATCAACCGCTCGTCGATGGTCGGCTGACCGTCTTTGCCGGTCGCCGGATACTCGACACGCATGATCGAATGCACGCCATTGTCGATCATCCCGCTCACCTTCCCGAGTGCCACCGATTGCTCGTTGACGACGTCGAGACCGATCAGGTCGACCCAATAGAATTCGTCCGCGGCCAATGCCGGGAAATCTTCCCGGCGCACGAACACGCGAAAGCCGCGCATGGCGAGCGCGGCATCGCGGTCGCTGACGCCCGCGGTTTGCGCAACGACGGTGTCGCTGTGCGTCTTCGACTGCATGACGCGAACGGAAAGCCGCTCCGCACCACGTTCCAGCCACCAGCGGCGCGCGTTGAGCAGCGCATCGCCACCGCGACCGGCGTCGGCATGCGTCGCCACCTTGACCCAGCCCTTCAGGCCATAGGCGTCGACCACCGCCCCGACCTCGACGGCATCGTCGGGCCAGGCTTGCGCCACTTCGAGACTACCCTGCTCGGCAGCCTGACCGGCGTCCGCGACAGCGTCGCGCTCGACCGGCTTGCGGACGAATGCGCCAAACGACGCACGCCCGCGCCTTGCATTACCGGAATCGTGACCCGCCATCAATGCACCTCACAGCCGGCACGACCGGCACACCGTGCCATGTTAGGCAGCCGGTTGCGCCTTTTGCGCTTCCTTCACGAGACGCTGGACGGTCGGCGACAGTTGCGCGCCAACGCCTTGCCAGTACGTCAGGCGATCCTGAGCGATACGCAGCGATTCGCCCTTCGTGGCGACCGGGTTGTAGAAGCCGACGCGCTCGATGAAGCGGCCGTCACGACGGTTGCGCGAATCGGTAGCAACGATGTTGTAGAACGGGCGCTTCTTCGAGCCGCCACGAGCCAGACGGATGATAACCATATGATGTCCTTCGGGAAAACCGGGTTCGAAACTACTGAAACACGCGATTATAGCCGGAAACCAGAGGCACAACAAACACTTACGCGCAAAAAATCCGCGGGCGGCCTGTCCGCCGGGCATACAATCGTCGTGTCCGGGACGTTCCACACCGTCATGCCGCCCCTTCGCGCCGCCTCGACGCGCCGTGCTCAGCACCGTTTCGCGGCGCTGCTTGCCGGCCTTGCCTGCCTCGCGTCCGCACCGGCGATTGCCGCGCCGTTGCCGGTGGGCGAACTCGTCGTGCCGCCCGGCTTCCACGTCGAAGTACTGACCGACGCGGTACCGACCGCCCGCGAAATGGCGTGGTCGCCGCGCGGCATCCTGTATGTCGGCACGCGGGAAGGCCGCGTGCATGCGCTCGTGATGCACGAGGGCCGGATCAGCGCGCGCTACGTGATCGCGTCCGGGCTCGACATGCCGGTCGGGGTCGCCTACCGCGACGGCGCACTCTATATATCAGCCGTGTCGCGCATCCTGCGCCTCGATCATGTCGACGACCGGCTCGCCACGCCGCCCGCACCCGCCGTCGTCACCGACGCGCTGCCGACCGAGCACCATCACGGCTGGAAATTCATCGCGTTCGGCCCCGACGGCAAGCTGTACGTGCCGACCGGCGCACCGTGCAACGTCTGTCTCGCCGACCGCAGCCGCTACGCGATCATCGCACGCATGAAAACAGACGGCAGCGGGAGTGAGGTTGTCGCCCGCGGCGTACGCAATACGGTCGGCTTCGCGTGGCACCCCGATTCGGGCGAGCTGTGGTTTACCGACAATGGGCGCGACATGATGGGCGACGACGTGCCCGACGACAAGTTGAACCGCGCACCGCGCGCCGGCCTCGACTTCGGTTTCCCGTACTGCCATGGCGGCGACACGCCCGACCCCGAATTCGGCAGCGCCGACGCATGCCGTCGCTATGTGCCGCCCGTGATGAAATTGGGCGCGCATGTCGCGGCACTCGGCATGCGCTTCTATACGGGGCCGATGTTTCCGGCGTCGTATCGCAATAACGTGTTCATCGCCGAACATGGCTCGTGGAACCGCAGCACGAAGGTCGGCTACCGCGTGATGCGCGTGGTCGTCTCGGCGGACGGCAGCCAGGCGCGCCAGACCCCGTTCGTCACGGGCTGGCTGCGCCCCGACGGCACGGTATGGGGACGCCCCGCCGACGTGCTGCCGCTGCCGGATGGCTCGCTGCTCGTCAGCGACGACTACGCGGGTGCGATCTACCGCGTGACCTATGCGGCACCTTGACGCAGTACAGGGGTGACCGGGCCCGACCGGGCATCGTAGAATGCGTGCCGGGCCGCGCGCCCGCGCCGGCCCGCCGGCCACCCATGCCAACGACAATACGCCGCCATCCATGTCCAGCAGCACCGCACCGTCCCGCCGCTTTCGCTCCAAGACGCTCACCGCCGCCCTCGCGTTCCTGCTCGGATCGCTCGGCGCGCACCGCTTCTATCTGTATGGCTTGCGCGACGTGTACGGCTGGGCGCACCTGCTGGCGACGATCGTCGGCATCCCGGGTTTCCTCTTGCTCGCCGCGACCCAGCGCAGCGCCGGCCTCGGCTGGTGGCTCGCGGTACCCGGCGCAATCTCGTTGCTGGCGGCATTCCTCGCCGCGCTCGTCTACGGACTGCGTCCCGACGAAAAATGGGACGCGCAATTCAACGCGGAAACGGGCAAGCACAGCAAGTCGGGCTGGACCGTGATCTTCGTGGTGATCTTCTCGCTGCTGATCGGTGCGTTCCTGCTGATGACCGCACTCGCGCTGTCGTTCCAGACGTATTTCGAGTCGCAGGTCGAAGCGGCCAAGCAGATTTCGCAGTAAGCGTAACGACCGCGACGCACCGGCACCCTGCACCGGTTCAACACGCCAGTCAGAACAGGTTCAATTGCATGTCGTCACGCGACTGCGTCGACCGCACGCCAGCTGAACGAACGGCAACGCGCGGCGCCGGCGCCGCGGCGGCCGGCGCACCGCGAAACTGCGACAGATCGAGAATGCCGTTCGTGCGCTCGTTCAGCCCGAGCCGCTTGACGGCCTGGCGAAAGCGCTGCCGCAGCAGGTCGGCCCAGATCCCCTCGCCTTTCATCCGTTTCGAGAAATCCGAGTCGTAGTCTTTGCCGCCGCGCATGTCGCGCACACGGTTCATCACGCGTTCCGCCCGGTCGGGAAAATGCGCGGCAAGCCAGTTCTTGAACAGCGGCGCGACTTCCCACGGCAGCCTCAGGATGATGTAGCTCGCATACGTTGCGCCGGCTTCCGCGCACGCCTCGAGTACGCGCTCCATATCGGGCTCCGTGACGAACGGAATCATCGGCGCAATGCTCACGCCGACGGGCACGCCCGCCTCGCTCAGCGCACGAATCGTACGCAACCGTCGCGCCGGTGTTGCCGCGCGCGGCTCGAGCGTGCGCGCGAGATCGGCATCGAGCGTCGTGATCGTGACCGCCGCCATCACCTGCCCGCGTTCGGCCATCGGCGCGAGCAGGTCGAGATCGCGCTCGATCAGCGACGACTTCGTGATCGCGGCGAACGGCAACCCGCGATCGTGCATCACCTGGATCACGCTGCGCGTGATGCGCAGGTCGCGCTCGACCGGCTGATAGGCGTCAGTATTGACGCCGAGCGCGATCGGCTCCGGTACGTAGCGCTTGCGCGAAATCTCGCGCTCGAGCAGTTCGGCCGCATTGACCTTCGCATAGATGCGGCTTTCGAAATCGAGCCCAGGCGACAGGCCGAGATAACTGTGCGTCGGCCGCGCGAAGCAGTAGATGCAACCATGCTCGCAGCCGCGATACGGATTGAGCGATACGCTGAATGGAATGTCGGGCGACTGATTGTGCGTCAGGATGCTCTTCGCACGCTCCTCGAATACTTGCGTGCGCAGCGGCGCGGGGAAATCGGCATCGTCCGACTCGTGCGTCCAGCCGTCATCGACCGCTTCACGCTGCGCGATCTCGTATCGCCCCTGCAGGTTGTCGACCGCACCGCGCCCCTTGCGGGGCACGGGCGGCGCTACCGGAAATTCGTTGTCGGATCGATCGTCCATGTGCCCACCCATTCGCCTGCGCCCAATACTGTACATTTATACAGTATTGGGCGCAGCATGCCAAGGGCGGGATAAAGGGCCCGACGTCCTGCTGCGGCCGCGTCAGTCACCCACCGCGATCGTCAGCGTCTCCTTGATTTCTTCCATCACGACATAGCTCTTCGACTGCACGGCGCCGGGCAACTGCAGCAGGATGTCGCCGAGCAGCTTCCGGTAGTCGGCCATCTCGCCAATCCGCGCCTTGATCAGGTAGTCGAAATCACCGGACACCAGATGGCATTCGAGCACCTCGTCGATCTTCATCACTTCCCGGCGGAATTGCTCGAACATGTTGCCGCCCTTGTGGCCGAGCGTGATCTCGACGAACACCAGCAGCGCGGCATCCAGCTGGTGCGGATCGACCCGCGCGTGATAACCGGTGATCACGCCATCCCGCTCCATGCGCCGTACACGCTCGATACACGGCGTGACGGTCAGTCCAACCTGTTCCGCGAGGTCTTTCATCGCCATCCGGCCGTCGTCCTGGAGCAGTTTCAGGATGCGCCGGTCGAGCTTGTCGAGCGAGCGTACGGGCTGACGTTGCGTTCTCATTTGTTTATGCTGAAAACCTGAAAAATACGATAACAAAACCTACACATTCGACAATACCATAGCGCAAAAAACTAGATCAGCTAGAGGTTACACGGAGCCGCAGGTGCGCCCGGCCTCGATCTGGTCCCTTCCATCTGGAGCAGCTATGCGAGTCGTCATTCTGGGCAGCGGTGTGGTGGGCGTGGCAAGCGCGTATTACCTCGCGCGCGCCGGTCATGAAGTCACGGTGATCGACCGGGAAGCCGGCCCGGCGCTCGAGACGAGCTTCGCGAACGCAGGCCAGATCTCCCCTGGCTATGCCGCACCGTGGGCCGCGCCCGGCGTGCCGCTGAAGGCCGTCAAGTGGATGTTCGAAAAACACGCGCCGCTCGCGATCCGTCTCGACGGCACGCGTTTCCAGCTCCAGTGGATGTACCAGATGCTGCGCAACTGCACGGCCGAGCGCTATGCAGTCAACAAGGGCCGCATGGTCCGCCTCGCCGAATACAGCCGTGACTGCCTGCAAGCGCTGCGCGCCGATACCGGCATCGAGTACGAAGGCCGCACGGGCGGCACGCTGCAGCTGTTCCGCACGCAGCAGCAACTCGACGGTGCAGCGAAGGACATCGCCGTCCTGCAGGAAGCGAACGTGCCGTTCGAACTACTGTCGCCGGCCGACCTGAAGAAAGCCGAACCGGCACTCGCCGCCGTCTCGCACAAGCTGACGGGCGGCCTGCGCCTGCCGGGCGACGAAACGGGCGACTGCCAGCTGTTCACGACGCGCCTTGCGGCGCTCGCCGAATCGCTCGGCGTGAAGTTCCGCTACAACACGCCGATCGATGCGCTCGCGATCGCGGGCGGCAAGATCGCCGGCGTGCAGTGCGGCAGCGAGACGGTGCGCGCGGACGCGTACGTCGTCGCGCTCGGCTCGTACTCGACCAGCTTCATCTCGAACCTGATGAAGATCCCCGTCTATCCGCTGAAGGGCTATTCGATCACCGCACCGATCGTCAACGAAGCGGCCGCCCCCGTGTCGACCGTGCTCGACGAGACCTACAAGATCGCGATCACGCGCTTCGACCAGCGCATCCGCGTCGGCGGCATGGCGGAAATCGTCGGCTTCGACAAGAAGCTGCGCGCCGCGCGCCGCGAAACGCTCGAAATGTGCGTGAACGACCTGTTCCCGGGCGGCGGTGACACGTCGAAGGCAACGTTCTGGACGGGCCTGCGCCCGATGACGCCGGACGGCACGCCGATCGTCGGCCGCACGCCGGTGTCGAACCTGTTCCTAAACACCGGCCACGGTACGCTCGGCTGGACGATGTCGTGCGGCTCGGGCCAACTGCTCGCAGACCTGATCTCCGGCAAGATGCCCGCGATCCAGGCCGACGACCTGTCGGTGCACCGTTACCTGAAGGACGTGGCCGGCCAGCCGCGCCCGGCATACGCATAAGCCGATGACGCCCGCGGCCATACGGGCCCGCAGGCATCAAAAAGAAAGGCGCCCCGAGGGGCGCCTTCTTCATTTCATCGAATCGTCAGCCGGTCAGAACTGGTCTTCCGTCAACGCGAGCACGCCCTCGTTGCCCTTCGTGCCGACGATCGACGCTTCGAATGCGCCGGCCTGCACCAGCACGTGCTCCGCATAGCATTGCGCGAACGCGATCTTCGCATCGAAGAACGCCGGGTCGCTCGCGCGGTTCGCCTGCGCCGCCACCAGCGCGCGGCCCATTTGCCACCCGCACAGCACCACGCCCGCCAGCTTCAGGTACGGCACGCTGCCCGCGAACACCGCGTTCGGGTCCTGCTTCACGTTCGCCACCACATAATCGACCACCGACGACAGCGCCTTCGCGCCCTTCTCCAGCTGCGCCTTCACCGATGCGGCCGCCGCGCCGTCCAGCTTACCCAGCGCCGCCACCGTCTCGCCGATCTCCGCGATCAGCGCCTTCGCCACCGCGCCGCCGTCGCGCATCGTCTTGCGGCCCACCAGGTCGTTCGCCTGGATCGCCGTCGTGCCTTCGTAGATCGCCAGGATACGTGCATCGCGGTAATACTGCGCCGCGCCCGTCTCCTCGATGAAGCCCATCCCACCGTGCACCTGCACGCCCAGGCTCGCCACATCGTTCACCATCTCCGTGCTCCAGCCCTTCACCACCGGCACCAGATACTCGTAGATTGCCTGATGACGTGCCCGCGTCGCCTCGTCCGAATGGCGGTGGGCAATGTCGCTGTGCGCGGCGGCCACGT
>NZ_JAAGPO010000076.1:0-44608 GCF_017104825.1 Burkholderia sp. Ac-20345
ACCTGGACCTGATGGAAATCAACGAGGCGTTCGCGGCGCAGGCGCTGGCGGTGCACAAGCAGATGGGCTGGGACACGTCGAAGGTGAACGTGAACGGCGGGGCGATCGCGATCGGCCACCCGATCGGCGCGTCGGGCTGCCGGATCCTGGTGACGCTGCTGCACGAGATGGCCAAGCGCGATGCGAAGCGCGGGCTGGCGTCGCTGTGCATCGGCGGCGGGATGGGCGTCGCGCTCGCGGTCGAGCGTCCGTAACCGGCCGTCGGTCACCGGCGAACCGAATCCGGGCGCCGGCCGATTGCGGTTTCGGCCGGCGCCACGTGAAGTCAGAGGGGCCTCAGGCAGCTCTCGAAACCAAGAAAATGGAGTGAGATTCATGTCTCAGCGAATTGCGTATGTAACGGGCGGGATGGGCGGCATTGGCACCAGCATCTGCCAGCGCCTGTTGAAAGACGGTTTCAAGGTGGTCGCGGGTTGCGGCCCGAACTCGCCGCGCCGCGTGAAATGGATCGAGGACCAGAAGGCACTCGGGTACGATTTCATCGCGTCGGAAGGCAACGTCGGCGACTGGGACTCGACCAAGGAAGCATTCGACAAGGTCAAGGCTGAAGTCGGCGAGATCGACGTGCTGGTCAACAATGCGGGCATCACGCGCGACGTCGTGTTCCGCAAGATGACGCACGAAGACTGGACGGCCGTGATCGACACCAACCTGACGAGCCTGTTCAACGTGACGAAGCAGGTGATCGACGGGATGGTCGAACGCGGCTGGGGCCGGATCATCAACATTTCGTCGGTGAACGGCCAGAAGGGGCAGTTCGGCCAGACCAACTACTCGACCGCGAAGGCCGGCATCCACGGCTTCACGATGTCGCTCGCACAGGAAGTCGCGACGAAGGGCGTGACGGTCAACACCGTGTCGCCGGGCTACATCGGCACCGACATGGTGAAGGCGATTCGCCCGGACGTGCTCGAGAAGATCGTCGCGACGATCCCGGTGCGGCGTCTCGGCGGGCCGGAGGAAATCGGTTCGATCGTCGCGTGGCTCGCGTCGAACGATTCCGGTTTCGCGACGGGCGCCGACTTCTCGCTGAACGGCGGCCTGCACATGGGCTGAGCGTCCGCGCTGCGCGGGCCGGGTGGCCGCGCAGCCGGGCGTTTTCCGAAGGCCCCCGCCTCCCGGATTCGGGCGGCGGGGATTCGTCACTTCCGCTACGCTGCACTCAAAGGCGTTACATGACTACTACAAAGAAGACGGCCGAACGGCTCATCAAGAAGTACCCGAACCGTCGGCTCTACGATACCGAGACAAGCACGTACATTACGCTGACCGACGTGAAGCAGCTCGTGCTCGAGCAGGAGGACTTCAAGGTCGTCGATGCGAAATCCAACGAAGACCTGACGCGCAGCATCCTCCTGCAGATCATCCTCGAAGAGGAAAGCGGCGGCGTGCCGATGTTCTCGTCGTCGATGCTGTCGCAGATCATCCGTTTCTACGGGCATGCGATGCAGGGCATGATGGGCACGTACCTGGAAAAAAACATCCAGGCGTTCATCGACATCCAGAACAAGCTCACGGATCAGTCGAAGAACCTGTACGAAGGCAATGCGATGAATCCGGAAGTCTGGTCGCAGTTCATGAACATGCAGGCGCCGATGATGCAAGGGATGATGACCAGCTACATCGAGCAGTCGAAGAACATGTTCGTGCAGATGCAGGAACAGATGCAGAACCAGGCGAAGTCGATGTTCAGCACATTCCCGTTCAAGCAGCCGGGCGCGTCGGAGCCGGAAAAGAAGTAACGGTTTCGCGGCAGGCCGACCGCGGCGGGCAACCCGTCGGGCGTCGGTGCCGCGAAGCAGCGCGGTGCGGGTCGGCCGATCGTGCGTTCGGGCGCGACGATGTGCGGCCGCCGCCTGCCGGACCCTCTCGCCGACGGTCGTTCATGACCGTCGGTACCGCATGCACGCGCCGGGTTCGGGCGGGCACGACCGTTGTCCAGTCGATCGAGATCCAGTCACCTGCGAAGGAACACCGGGGCGCACCACGCCCGATGGTGTGCGTTCGTGCAGGCGCGCGTACCATAACGGCGCTGCTCGGTGACGCGTGGAAGCCGCCTTCGGCGAAATGCGATCACAGCGCCCGGGCATGACAGGCCGTGACGGGCGATGCCGTATCGATGCAGTGCGGCCAAGAAAAAACCGACTGAGAGAGAGCATGCGTGGGATTCGAACGGCATGGGCCGGCAGGCTGGCTGGTCTTGCTTCGATGTTCATGATGGGCATTGGCGTGGCGATACCTGCCTTCGCGATCGATTGCGCCAAAGCCGTGCAGCCGATCGAGAAGCGCATCTGCGCGAGCTCCGTACTTCGCGCGGCCGACGCGCGCATGAATTCGGCGTACGTGGGTGCGCTGAAGGCCGCGCCGGACACGGCTATCCGCGACATGCTGGTGCGCAGCCAGCGCCGCTGGGTCGACGCGCGCAACAACCGTCTCGACGCCGATTACGAAGGCCGCCCGCTTGCCGTCGACGAAGTGCGCAAGGCAATCGATCGGCGCACCGCCGTGCTGGCCGATCAATCGAACAAAGGGTTGATCGCGCGTGCGCAGGCCGAGCGTAAATGGCTCGCGAATTACACGGGCGGCCCGCTCACCGGTTTCGACGCAAACTGCGATTTCATTCCCGACGATGCGAGTGGCGCGCACATTTCCTATGCGTGCTTCGGCGCGGTCCATGTGCAGCATCGTGCGCGGGTCTGCAGCCAGAGCGAGGACTGGGCGACCGGTGCGGTTTATCAGTACCGCTCGGTGAGTGCGGTCGACGGCGGGAAGGTGCGGCCGGTGGCGTTCTGCGAAGCGCAGGCGCATGCGAGTGCGTGCGACACCGGCGGAAGGCAATCGGCGTGGATGCGTGCGGGGGCGTCCGGTGACGATAACCGCGCTTCAGCGCCGGTGACCGGGTTGCCGCAACTCGATGCGGAAATGTGGCCGATCGGCGATGGAGACGATGCTTTGTGGTTCGATCGGTGCCTGAGGGCGCCGGTGTTTCCGGACATGCGGTGAAGTGCCGAGTCTGGTGTTTCAGCAAGGCCCGCCTCGGCGGGCTTTTTTGATTCGTGAGCCGGAACGGCACGTGCAGCGGATGTCGATTGATTGATCGTCTTGATGCCAGGCGCGAGAAGGCGAGACGATGCGCGATGATAGGTGCCCGGCAACCTCACAGCGGCGAAGAGGGGCGGACGGTATAGTCGGAATCCCGCAACTTCCGGACGTTACTCATGGGAAACAACCCGCTGCGCGTCGTCGTGGTCGGCGGTGGCATCGTCGGGGCATCCATCGCATGGCACCTTGCGCGATCGGGCGCACAGGTCACGCTGCTGGAACGGCACACGGCGCCTGCCGGCGGCGCGACTCATTGGTCGTTCGGCTGGGTGGGTACCGGCAGCGCGCTTCCTTCCGAAAACCCGTCCAGGTTCTCCCGCACGCTCGAAGCACTTCCGGAGTTCGCGAGGCTCGAGCGTGAGCTGGGCCCACTGCCGGTGACGACGCGCGGGGCACTTGTCTGGCTGGACTCAGATGCGCAGACCGCTGCCCTGATCGACGAGCAGCGTGCGGCGGGCGTGCAAATGGACGCGTTGGGGCGTCGAGAGGTGGCCCGGATGGAGCCGCGTCTTGCTCGGCTTCCCGAGTTGATCGCGTGGGCACCGGATGATTTCGTGGTCGAGCCGATCGACCTGACGCATCAGTTGCTGGCCGGTGCACAAGCCGCCGGCGCACAGGTTCGGTGCGGTTGCGCAGTCGAAGCGGTCGAAATGCGCAATGGGCATGCTGTCGGCGTACATACCTCGCACGGGCAGGTGCCGGCGGATGTCGTCGTCCTGGCGAACGCTGCTTCCGCGGTTGCCATCGCCGCGGGACTGGGCGTGTCGTTGCCTGTTCGCGAGGAGCCGGCTGTCTTGATGCGGTTCTCGGCCGAGCCGGGTCTCGTCAGCCACTTGCTCTACGGGCGGGACCTGGAGGTTCGTGTCGGCCCGTCGGGCAGCCTGCTGTCGGCCGCGGATCCACCGGAAGAGGGGCACAGCGGGCTTGCCGATCTCGCTGCCCGTACGGCATCGGATATTTCAGCGCTGTTTGCCGATCGGCCGACCCTCACGCCGCTCTCCGCGAAATCGGCGCTTCGGCCGATGACGAACGACGGGGCGCCGATCAACGGATTTTTGCCGGGCGTTGCCGGGGTTTATGCCGTCGTCGCGCATCCCGGCGTGATCCTGGCGCCCCGGCTTGGGCGGCTGGCCGCGAGCGCGATCATGAGTGCGTAATTCGACACTGGAGAGCGGGGCGGCGATCGACCGGATGGCGGGCGACACCGCACGCGAGCGAATGCCACAACCGTAAACGGGGACGTCCTGCCAACGTCGCGGCAGAGCACGTCGATCGTGGCTATACTCGTCGTCCTTACATTTATGAAAGGATTCCCGTATGCGCCCTCGAGTCAGCGTGTTTCTCGCCCTCAGTCTCGATGGATTCATCGCCGGTGAGAACGGTGATTTGTCATGGCTGGAGGCGTTTTCGTCGGACTCGCCGGATGAAACCGGCTATACGTTGATGATGAACGACATCGACGTGATCGTGATGGGCCGCAACACGTACGACACGGTGATTGCATTTGACCCGTGGCCCTATGCCGGCAAGCGGATGGTGGTCATGACCCGTCGGGAACTGGCTTCGCGCCACGGCGAAGAACCATTCGACGGGGCGCTCACGACGCTGCTCGGCCAGTTGGCGGAGCAAGGCCATCGTCACGTCTATCTGGACGGCGGCATGACGGTGCGGGAAGGCATCGCGGCCGGCGTCGTCGACAGCATCACGCTCAGCTGGGTGCCGATCGTGCTCGGGAAGGGGATTCCGCTGTTCAGCAATGACCTGCCGCAAACGCTGCTGCGGCTCGACGATACGAAGCGGTTGCCGAGCGGGTTGATGCAGGCCCGGTATGTGCCGGCCAGACAGGATTGACGCGGGTTGTGATGCTGACGCAACGCCGGGGCAGGCGCTGCATGGTCATCGGTTCAGACTGGCGTAACGCGACTCTCGTCGTCCGTCAGTGCGCCTGATCGAAATCCTGCTCGCCGTCCGGCGGAGGAAGGTCGAGCACGAGTTTGACGGCGCTGTAGTTGGCCTTGAGCGAAAACACGCGGCCGATCACGAAAAACGTCTGGCGAGAATTCTCGAGTTCGACGAAGTCGCCCGGTTGCGGCACGTGCGCGCCCTGGTCATACGAAAAGCTGGTGCTGGTCTGCTCGCCGATGGCTTCTGCCGCGTGTTCAGTGAATTCGATCGTGATGTGAGTGGTCATGCGAACCCCGTAGTAGGTGGATTGAAGTGGTCAACGGGTTCGATTTTCTCACCAGATTGCGGCGGCAGATGACATTCGAGGCGGGTTGTCGATCATGTCCTTCGGGCCGGCCGACAGCGGACTGCAGCTATCGGCCGGGCGCGTGCCTGATCCGCGATGCAGGCGCGCTTACGGCCCGTTGAACCATCCGGGACCTTGCAAACACCCTGGCATGCGCCCGATTGCGTCAATTTGTTGCCGTCGATGCCTCGGGAACGGTTTGTACCGGCCCCCAACTGCCCCCGTCGAACGTTGCATAATGAATGCTCGAGTTGTTGGCATCCTTGTAGGCCACGTACAGCTCGTCTTTGAAAACCGCCAGGGTGACTGGTTCGCTGGTGATGGCGCCGGAAATGCCGGCGTCCGATCCCCAGCTGGCCCCATCGAACGAATTGAAATAAACCTGATTGTCGGCGCCGCCGCCTTTATGCGCCATATATAATTTTCCCTTGAATGGCGCTAATGCTACCGCTTGAGTGGTCCAGTCCCAGTCGTTGATTTTCTTGGGGCTGTCCCAAGTATTTTCGTTGAGATTGTAGCGAGTGTAATAAATGCTGTTGTTGTCGACGCCTTTGAATGCAAGGTACATCTTGTCGTTGAAAACCGCCAGGGCCACCGGCAGCGTGGTCTCGGCGCCGGCGACACCGACATATCCGCCCGAATGCCAGTTTGATCCGTCGAACGAGTAGAAGTGAATGCGGGTGTCGTTCGAGCCTTTATGCGCCATGTACAACTTCCGGTTGTATGTCTGCAATGCGACCGGCTGGAGTGTGCTGTCACCGGGGACGGTGTGTTCCCGAGCCGGCCATTGCGTGCCATCGAACGATGCATAGTAGACGTGGTTGTTGTCGAGGCCACCCTTGTGCGCCATGTACAGCTTGCTGTCGAATGCTGCCAGCGTAACTGCCTGGGTGGTCCAGAACGCGCCGTTCTTGACGATCGTATCCCGTGACCAGCTTTTTCCGTCGTACCATGTGAAGTGAATGTTGTTGTCGCTGCCGGCGCCTTTGTGTGCCAAATACAGCGTGTCGTTGAGTACCGCCAGGGAGGGCCAATTCAGTACCTGAGCGACGCCTGAAGAAATGGCGTGATTAATGCGCTCATCAATAAATTGAGTATGATCATTCATGATATTTCTCGATTTAATGTTTATAAGATAAGATTGGTCGATTTTTAAAGGTCGGCGATACTCGGGCTCTCAGCGTGAAATTTGAGAATTCACGTGCAATAAACTTAGTCTTGCTCGTGCTGGATATCCATTACACTCGATTACGCGTTTGCGCCGTCTGGATGTGGCACGATTCAATTGATTTGCAGACGTTGATCCCTTCGGTGCACCAAGCGAAAGACATAACGAAGACGGCGCCGAAGCGCCGTTGTTCTCATGCAGAGGCGGGTTTCGACAACATTTGAATATGCTCGCCGCCGATCGGTGCGCAGGAGGTCGCCAAGCGCCTCTTGCTCGAGGCACCGCTGACGACAGGCCAACAAGGTTCTGATCCCAATGAGAAACGGACGGATCCGCCCCGTCCACAGAATCCGCCGCCGATCGGGTGCCTGTCCGATCAGGCATGCCACGGCCGCTTTCCCCCGCTCATTTTGGCTCGCCGCCCCTAAATCGCTGTAAACTCACGCTTTTGCTGCCACGCCCCCACATTCCAGATGTCCCAATCCCCCAAAGTAGGGTTCGTATCCCTCGGGTGCCCGAAAGCGCTCGTCGACTCCGAACAGATCATCACGCAACTGCGCGCCGAAGGTTATGAAATCTCCGGCACGTACGACGGCGCCGACCTCGTCGTCGTGAACACCTGCGGCTTCATCGACGAAGCCGTGCAGGAAAGCCTCGACGCGATCGGCGAAGCGCTGACCGAGAACGGCAAGGTGATCGTCACCGGCTGTCTCGGCGCCAAGTCGAGCGCCAGCGGCTCGAACCTGATCGAGGAAGTCCACCCGAAGGTGCTCGCCGTCACCGGCCCGCACGCAGTGGGCGAAGTGATGCAGGCCGTGCATTCGCACCTGCCGAAGCCGCACGACCCGTTCACCGATCTCGTGCCCGCGGCCGGCATCAAGCTCACGCCGCGCCACTACGCGTACCTGAAGATTTCCGAAGGCTGCAACCACCGCTGCACGTTCTGCATCATCCCGTCGATGCGCGGCGACCTCGTGTCGCGCCCGGTCGCCGAAGTGATGCTCGAAGCCGAGAACCTGTTCAAGTCGGGCGTGAAGGAACTGCTCGTGATCTCGCAGGACACGAGCGCGTACGGCGTCGACGTGAAGTACCGCACGGGCTTCTGGAACGGCAAGCCGATCAAGACGCGCATGACCGACCTGGTCGCCGCGCTCGGCGAACTCGCCGCGCAGTACGGCGCATGGGTGCGCCTGCACTACGTGTATCCGTATCCGAGCGTCGACGAAGTGATTCCGCTGATGGCCGAAGGCCCGTTCAAGGGCCACGTGCTGCCGTACCTCGACGTGCCGTTCCAGCACGCGCACCCGGAAGTGCTGAAGCGCATGAAGCGTCCGGCGAACGCCGAGAAGGTGCTCGAGCGCGTGCAGAAGTGGCGCGAGATCTGCCCGGACCTGACGATCCGCAGCACGTTCATCGCGGGCTTTCCCGGCGAGACGGAAGAGCAGTTCGAAACGCTGCTCGACTTCATCCGCGAGGCGGAACTCGATCGCGTCGGCTGCTTCGCGTATTCGCCGGTCGAAGGCGCAACCGCGAACGAACTCGACGGCGCGCTGCCGGATGAAGTTCGCGAGGAACGCCGTGCGCGCTTCATGGAAGTTGCCGAGGAAGTGTCGGCGAACCGCATCCAGCGCAAGGTCGGCAAGACCCTCAAGGTGCTGATCGACGAAGTCAGCGAGGAAGGCGGCATCGGCCGTACGGCCGCGGATGCGCCGGAGATCGACGGCGTCGTCTATGTCGAGCCGGCGGCGAAGGCATCGAAGCGCTACAAGGTCGGCGATTTCGTGTCCGTGAAGATCACGGGCGCCGACGGCCACGATCTGTGGGGCGAGGTGTAAGCGATGACCGCCGCATTTCCGGAGATCCTCGCGCTCGGCGAGGCGATGATCGAATTCAACCAGTCGCAGCCGGGCCGGCCTGAATTCCTGCAGGGCTTCGGCGGCGACACGTCGAACTTCTGTATCGCCGCGGCGCGCCAGGGCGCGTCGACGGGCTTCGTGTCGGCGATCGGCGACGATCCGTTCGGCCGGCTGCTGGCCGACATGTGGCGCGCGGAACACGTCGACGCGACGTACGTGCGTGTCGATCGCACGGCGCCGACCGGCGTGTATTTCGTCACGCACGGCGCCGACGGCCACCAGTTCGACTACCTGCGTGCAGGCTCGGCGGCGAGTCGCTATGCAACGGGCGACCTGCCGCTCGACGCGCTGGCTGCTGCGAAGGCCGTGCACCTGTCGGGCATCAGCCTCGCGATCAGCACGGCCGCATGCGATGCCGCGTTCGCGGCGATCGACCACGCGCGCCGCAATGGCGCGAAGGTCAGCTTCGACACGAACCTGCGGCTGAAGCTGTGGCCGCTGGCGCGCGCCCGCGCGGTGATGCGCGAAGCGCTGCGCCAGACGGACATCTGCCTGCCGAGCTGGGACGACGTGACGGCGCTCACGGGCGCGAACGATCGCGACGCGATCGTCGATGCGATGCTCGAACACGGGCCACAGGTCGTCGCGCTGAAGCTCGGCAAGGAAGGCGCGTACGTGGCGACGCCGAACGAGCGGCGCGTCGTGCCGGGCTTCGCGGTCGAGGCCGTCGATGCGACGGGCGCGGGCGACTGCTTCGGCGGCGCCTTCGTCGCGCGGATCGTCGCGGGCGACGATCCGTTTGCGGCGGCGCGTTATGCGAACGCCGCGGCGGCGTTGTCGACGACGGGCTACGGCGCGGTCGCGCCGATCCCGCACCGCGATGCGGTGGAGCGCCTGATGCAAGGCTGATGCGGGATGCGCACGCCGGCCACGGCACCGCACGAACGATTCATTCGATCAGCAGGATGAGGAGACGACATGCAACGTGAAGTGGTGGTGGTGAGCGGCGTGCGTACCGCGATCGGCGATTTCGGCGGCAGCCTGAAGGACATCGCGCCGACCGCGCTCGGTGCGAAGGTCGTGCGCGAAGTGCTGCAGCGTGCGCAGGTGTCGGGCGACGAGGTCGGCCATGTGGTGTTCGGCAACGTCGTGCACACGGAGCCGAAGGACATGTATCTCGCGCGTGTCGCCGCGATCGATGGCGGCGTCGCGCAACATGCGCCGGCGCTCACGGTCAACCGGCTGTGCGGCTCGGGGCTGCAGGCGATCGTGTCGGCCGCGCAGGGCGTGCTGCTCGGCGACGCGGACATCGCGATCGCGGGCGGCGCGGAAAACATGAGCCGCGCGCCGTATTCGATCCCGGCCGCGCGCTTCGGGCAGCGCATGGGCGACATGCGTGCGGTCGACATGATGGTCGGCGCGCTGAACGATCCGTTCCAGACGATTCACATGGGCGTGACAGCCGAGAACGTCGCGGCGAAGTACGGCATTTCACGCGACGCGCAGGATGCGCTCGCGCTCGAATCGCACCGTCGCGCGTCGCATGCAGCAAAGGCCGGCTACTTCAAGGAGCAGATCCTGCCGGTCGAGCTGATCGGCTCGAAGAAGGGCACGCCGGTGGTGTTCGATCACGACGAACACGTGCGCCACGATGCGAGCCTGGAGGATTTCTCGAAGCTGCGACCCGTATTCTTGAAGGAGAACGGCACGGTGACGGCCGGCAATGCGTCGGGCATCAACGATGCCGCTGCTGCCGTGCTGCTGATGGAGCGTGGTGTCGCCGAGAAGCGCGGCGCGCAGCCGCTCGCGCGTCTCGTCGCGTATGCGCATGCGGGTGTCGATCCGGCCTACATGGGGATCGGTCCCGTGCCGGCGACGCAGAAGGTGCTCGCGCGCGCGGGGCTGACGGTCGCCGATCTCGACGTGATCGAGGCAAACGAGGCGTTCGCCGCGCAGGCATGCGCGGTGACGCAGGAACTGGGTCTCGACCCGGCAAAGGTGAATCCGAACGGGTCCGGCATTTCGCTCGGCCACCCGATCGGCGCGACGGGTGCGTTGATCACCGTCAAGGCGCTGTACGAACTGCAGCGTGTCGGCGGCCGATATGCGCTCGTGACGATGTGCATCGGCGGCGGGCAGGGCATCGCCGCGATTTTCGAGCGAATCTGAAGCAAGGAGCAACACAAGGTGGGTCGATATTCGCAATGGCAACGGGCGCTCGTCGTCGCGGGCGCGCTGGCGGCGGGCATGGCGATGCCGGGCGTGGCCGCCGCGCAGGCTGTCGCGCCTGGCGTGCAGCAGGATGAACCGGCAATGGCGCGGCCGCTGAAGCCGAATCCCGAGTTCGCCCGCCTGCCGCGCTATGAAGGCACGCTCGGCGACCGGCCGATCGTCGTGCATCTCGGCCCGAAGACGGACGAGGAAGGCGTGCACGGCGAATACCAGTTCGCCGATACGGGCGAGGTCGTGCTGCTCGCGGGCGATCGCGACGGCGACACGCTCGAAATCGAGGAATCGAACGACGGCACGAACATCACGGGCGTGTGGGTCGGCCGCTTCGACGCGACGGGCGACCTGAAGGCCGACCGGATGAATTCGGACGAGTCGGATCCGCAGCCCGTCGTGCTGCGTCTCGCGCCGGGCAAGCGCGCGGCGCTGCAGGTGCGCGACGGCCGCGTGCAGGAAATCGAGACGGTGAGCGGCGTCGTCAACCTGCGCACCGACGACTGAACCCGCGCTGGCTCGGTGCGCGCGGCGCGCATTGTACCGGGCCAATTGCGCCGATTTTGGCTAATCTAGCGACATATTCCGCAACCGAACGGCCTCGTGCCCGGCTTCCTGTCATGACTGCATCCACTCCCAAGCGCGCGCTGCAAACCCGCATCGTTCAACCCGACGACGTGATCCCGGAAGGCTTCCGTTCGTTCGTGCCGCCGGTCGCGCGTGCGTCGACGGTCGTGTTCCCCGATCTCGCGACGATGCGCGCGCTCGTCTGGCACAACGACAACCAGTGGCGCTACGGGCTGCATGCGACGCCGACGTCGCTCGCGCTCGCGCAGCGGCTCGCCGAGATCGAGGGCGGCACGCATGCGCTGCTGCAGCCGTCGGGCCTCGCGGCCATCATGAACGTCTACTTCGGGATCGTGAAAGCCGGCGACGACGTGCTGATCCCGCACAACGTGTACGGGCCGAACGCCGATTTCGGCAACTGGCTCGCGAAGGATTTCGGCATCACCGCGCGCTTCTACGATCCGCTGATCGGCGCCGGCATCGCCGACCTGATCCAGCCGAACACGCGGCTGATCTGGATCGAGGCGCCCGGCTCGGTGACCATGGAAGTGCCGGACGTGCAGGCGATCGCGGCGGCCGCGAAGGCGCGCGGCATCGTCACCGCGATCGACAACACGTTTTCGGCCGGGCTCGCGTTCAAGCCGTTCGATCACGGCGTCGACATCTCGGTGCAGGCGCTGACCAAGTACCAGTCGGGCGGCAGCGACGTGCTGATGGGCGCGACGATCACCGCGAATGCGGAACTGCACGCGAAGCTGAAGCTCGCGCGGATGCGCTGCGGGGTCGGCGTGTCCGTCGACGATTGTTCGCTCGTGCTGCGCAGCCTGCCGAGCATGCAGGTGCGCTTCGACGCGCACAGCAAGAGCGCGCTCGCGCTCGCGCAATGGCTGAAGGCGCGGCCGGAGATCGCATCGGTGCTGCACCCGCAGATTGCCGATTGCCCGGGGCACGCGTCGTTCATGCGCGATTTCACCGGCGCGGGCGGGTTGTTCTCGGTGGTGTTCGACGAACGCTACAGTGCGGAGCAGATCGACCGCTTCGTCGAGTCGCTCGAGCTGTTCGCGATCGGCTGGAGCTGGGGCGGCGCGTGCAGCCTCGCGATGCCCTACGACGTGGCGTCGATGCGTCCGGACTGGCCGCATCGCGGCACGCTGGTGCGTTTCTATGTCGGCCTGGAAGACGAAGCCGACCTGCGCGCGGATATCGAGCGCGCAATGCAGGCCGCACTCGGCTGATCGCCAGCCGATAACGCTGCTCCGCAGAAAAACAAAACGCCGGCGCGATGCAACATCGCGCCGGCGTTTTTCATTTCGGATTCCGCGGAATCAGAACAGCCGCAGCAGCCCGTCGAGGCCGACGTGATCGAACGCGACCGTCGCCGCATCGCGCACGACGGGCTTCGCGTGGAACGCGACCGACAGCCCGGCTTCTGCCATCATCTTCAGGTCGTTCGACCCGTCACCCATCGCGATCGCACGGCTCGGCTCGAGGCCGAGCGACGCGCAGGTCTCGCGCAGCAGGCGCGCCTTCACGTCGGCGTTGACGATCTCGCCGAGCACCTTGCCGGTCAGCTTGCCGTCGACGATCTCGAGCGTGTTCGCATGCGCGTAGTCGAGGCCGAGGCGCGCCTTCAGCCGCTCGGTGAAGAACGTGAAGCCGCCCGACACGAGCAGCGTCTTCATGCCCGCGGCCTTCACGCCGGCGAGCATCTTCTCGGCGCCCGGTGACAGTTGCAGCCGTTCCTCGTACACGCGTTCGAGCGCGTGCGCGTCGAGCCCGGCCAACAGTGCGACGCGGCGCGTCAGGCTTTCGTTGAAGTCGCGGATCTCGCCGCGCATCGACGCTTCGGTGATCTCGGCGACCTGCGTTTTCAGCCCGCAGAAATCGGCGATCTCGTCGATACATTCGATCGTGATCAGCGTCGAATCCATGTCCATCACGGCGAGCCCGAAATCGCCGAGCGTGAGGCCGGCCTCGACGAACGCGAAGTCGAGCGCGTGCGTGCCGCAGTACGCGTCGATATCGAGGCGCTGCGCCGGGTTCGCGTTGTCGATCCGCAGCGCGTGATCGTCGGTCTGCACGATGCGGGTGCCGCGCGACAGCGCGAGCAGCGGTTTGTGATGGGCGTCCGACAGCGGCGCAAGACTCTGGATGACGAGGTTGTGGGTCATGACGGGATGGTTGGGAGGCGAATGAAAAGCGTGCGCGGCCAATGGGCGGCCGTCTGCGAGCGCGGCCCCTCGGCAGCGGGCCATGGCGTCGCGAACGCGTCATTGTAGCCGGTTGGTATCGGATAGCTATCGGATAGCCGCCAGATCCCCCACGGGTAGCCACCAGGGCAGTGCGTACGGCGGATCCCCGGGCGTATGCCGGCGTTCACCCGTCCGCGCGATCCCAGTACGGCGGATCGCCGAAATGCTCGGCCAGGTACGCGATGAACGCGAGGGTCTTCAGCGGAACGTGCGCGCGGCTCGGGTAGACGGCCCAGATCGCAATGTCTTCCGCGAACGGATAGTCGTCGAGCACCGTGACGAGCGCGCCGCTCGCGAGCAGCGGGCCGACGTCCCAGGTCGACTTGATCGCGATCCCGAAGCCGTCGACGAGCGCTTCGCGGATCGCCTCGCCGTTGCTCGCGACGAGCCGGCCGTCGACCCGCACGGTGAGCGGGCCTTGCGGCGTGGCGAACGACCAGTCGCGCTGGTCGCCGAGGATCACGCACTCGTGCTGCGCGAGGTCGGCCGGATGGCGCGGCGTGCCGTGCTCGGCGAGGTACGCGGGCGAGCAGCACAGCACGCGGCGATTCACGGCGAGCTTGCGCGCGACGAGCGTCGAATCCTTCAGCGTGCCGAGGCGGATTGCGACGTCGTAACCGTCGTCGACGAGATCGACGATCTCGTCCGACAGCCGCAGGTCGAGCGACACGGACGGATAGCGGCGCAGGAACGCGGGAATCACCGGCGCGACATGCTGGCGGCCGAACGACGACGACATCGATACTTTCAGCCGCCCGTACGGCTCGGTGCGGCCGTGGCCGACCGACGCGCGCGCGGCGTCGGCGGCCGACAGCAGCGTGTCGGCGTGGGCCATGAAGACTTCGCCGTCCTGCGTGAGGCTGATGCGGCGCGTGGTGCGGTGCAGCAACCGCGCGCCGAGCTGGCGTTCGAGCTGCGCGATGCGCGCGCTCGCGACCGCGGCCGACACACCGAATTCGCGCCCGGCCGCGGTGACGTTCGCGAGCAGCGCCGCGCGCACGAACAGCGCGACGTCGAGCAGGTCGAGCGGCTTGTCGGGGGCCGGAATCGGATCGGAGGCCATTATTCTGAAATTCCTGAAAATGTTTCAGGAAATATAGCGGTTTTCTCGAATGATCGGGTTGCCTACGATGACGTTCATGGGGCTGCGTCGCGGCCCCCAGGTTTCCCTGAAGGAGTTTCGTGATGAAAGCCGTTGGACTGACCCGTTATTTGCCGATCGACGACCCGCAAGCGCTGCTCGACGTGGAGCTGCCGCAGCCCGTGCCGGGCCCGCGCGACCTGCTCGTGAAGGTCGAGGCGATTTCCGTGAACCCGGTGGACACCAAGGTGCGCGTGCCGAAGCCGAAGGTCGAGGACACACCGCGCGTGCTCGGCTGGGATGCGGCCGGCACGGTGGTCGCGGTCGGCGCCGACGTGACGCTGTTCCGGCCCGGCGACGCAGTGTTCTACGCGGGCAGCATCACGCGGCCCGGGGCGAACAGCGAATTCCATACGGTCGACGAGCGGATCGCCGCGCTGAAGCCGCGCACGCTCGATTTCGCCGCGGCGGCTGCACTGCCGCTCACCGCGCTGACCGCATGGGAGGCGCTGTTCGACCGGCTGCACGTGTCGCCGCAGGGCGCGGACGCCGGCAAGTCGGTGCTGATCATCGGCGGCGCGGGCGGTGTGGGCTCGATCGCGATCCAGCTCGCGAAGGCGCTCGGCAAGCTGCACGTGATCGCGACGGCGTCGCGGCCGGCGTCGGCCGACTGGGTGCGCTCGCTGGGCGCGGACACGGTGGTCGACCATTTCGGCGACCTGCCTGCACAGTTGCGCGAGGCCGGGCATCCGAACGTCGACTACGTGCTGATTTTCAACGATACGGATCGTCATTTTCCTGCCGCTGCGGAAGTAATCCGGCCGCAGGGCGGCATTTGCACGATCGTCGAGAACGACAAGCCGGTGCCGGTCGAGCTGCTGAAGGCCAAGAGTGCCGCGTTTCACTGGGAGTTCATGTTCACGCGCGCGATGTTCGAGACGCCGGACATGATCGAGCAGCACCGGATCCTCGGCGAAGTCGCGCGGCTCGTCGATGGCGGCACGCTGCGCACGACGCTCGGCGAGCAGCTCGGCACGATCAATGCCGCGAACGTGCGGCGTGCGCACCAGATGCTCGAGGCCGGGCGTTCGATCGGCAAGCTCGTGCTGAGCGGCTTCTGAGCGGGCATCGCGCGTAAGGTTGCAGCGCTGCGAACGCAAGCGGGGTAACACCCGATGCGTTTGCGGCGCACTGCATGCCGCTTGGCGGTAGACTGGCAGCGCATCATGCATCGAAAACCGCGCGGCACGCGCGTGCCGCCGCATACCAAGGAGGTCAGCATGAGCCAACGCAGCTTGTCAGTCGCCGCATCGTGGTCGGTCGTGTTCGCGGCGGCGTGCGTCAGCGCGAGCGTATTCGCGGCGCCGCCGGTCAAGGGCAGCCTGAAGGGCGGCGGTACCGGACAGCTCGAATACACCGTCAAGGTCGATTCGAAGACCTTCGGCAATACGCAGGAGACCCGCAAGATCCGCTCGGGCGAGACGGACGACTTCAACTGGAAGTCGGTGCCGCCGAGCGGTGCGGTCGCGATGCCGGACGGTTGCCCGAGCGCCGACAGCCTGCCGCGCGACGAGAACGGCGCGATGGTGCGCCAGACCCAGGTGCGGCTCGCGCCGTCGATCGACGCAAAGGGGATCGCCAACGTGCAGTTGAGCTTCCAGGCGGCCGCGCCGAAGGGCACGCGCAACGTGACGGCCGGCGGCAAGTCGCTGCAATGCCCGGACGTCGTGTCGGTGAGCCAGGTGAAGTGGGTATCGATCTCGACCAACGGCGGTTCGAAGTCCGTCACGATGAGCGACGGCACGAAAGTGACCGTGTCGATCAAGCGCTGAGCGGCGCGCGCGGGCCGGCGCCGGAGCCGGTGTGCGCGCAACGGATTCGACCTGCGGGCCGGCCCGGCGACACGTGACCGTTTCGTGTCGCCGTCACGATGCTCTCCTGCTACCTGCCGCGCGGTACCGTGTTGCTGCAACGGCATGACAGTCGTTTGACGTCCGACAGCGTCGCGTGGCGACCTGCGTGACGTCATGCGAATGTCGCGCTATGCTCGCCCGCATCCTCACCTTCCTGTCACGACATCCCGATGAAATGCCGAATGCGCGCGTTGCTGTATGCCATCGCGTTCGTCGCCGTGCACGCGCACGCGGCGGACGATTGCGGTTTCGCGAAGAAGGTCGAGCTGCCGTCGCGGCAGCAGGTGGCGGTCGTGTCGAGCGGCGCGCTCGAACCGTGCTCGACCGGCAGCTACGCGGTGCGCGTGTATTCGACCGCGCATGCCGCACCCGGCTTCGATACCGACGACTACGTGACGGGCGCGCTGCATGCGCGTGACGGGACGGTCACCGATGCGTTCACTGCCGACCTCGGCGCGCGTGCGCCGCAGGCGCTCGTCGTGACGACGCGCTCGGCCGGCAGCGGCGGCTATGTCGGCGCGCAGGCCTACGTGACGACGCCGCGCGCGGTGCGGCTCGTCGCATCGGTCGACGGGCTCGCGCCGGACGCGGACATCGCGGCCGCGTTGAGGCAATCAATCGGCAAGCGCCGCAGCGCGCGCTGACCGGCAAACCGCGCGAACGCATCGCGCGGTGACGCTGCGTGTCAGTGCGCGCGTTCTTCGAGCCGCGCTGCGAGAAAGCGATGATCGGCGGAGAACAGCCGGCGATAGGTCATCAGCACTGCGCCGACGGTGCCGAGCGCCGAAGCCGCGGCGATCAGGAACATGATCACGATCTGGTAGCGCACGGCCTGCAGCGGCGACTGGCCGGCCAGCACCTGGCCCGTCATCATCCCCGGCAGGCTCACGACGCCGACGACGGCCATCTGGTTCAGCGTCGGCAGCATGCCTGCGCGCACGGCCTGGCGTGCTGCGTCCTGCGCGGCTTCCCAGCGCGTCGCGCCGAGCGCGAGTGCGGTTTCGACACGATCGCGACGCGCCGTGAGTTCTTCCATCATCCGCTCGACACCGAGCGACACGCCCGTGAGCGTATTGCCGAGAATCATCCCGAGGATCGGAATCGCGTATTGCGGCGCGTACCACGGATGGATACGGATCACGACGAACAGGCCGACCGCTGCGACGAACCAGCTGCTGAACCAGATCGATGCGATGCTGTCGATGCGCTGGCCGCGATACGTGCGCTTGCCGCGCCCCGCGCCGGCGAACCCGGCGATCAGCGTCATCAGCGCGGTGAGCGGCAGCACGACGTACCAGTGCGGATGGCCGAACACCCAGCCGAGCACGTAGCCGATCGCGAGCAACTGCACGACGGTGCGCACGGCCGCGAGCGCGAGCTTGCGGCCGAGGCCGAGCGACAGGGCCATCGAGATCGCGCCGTTGACCGCGACGAGCGCAGCGGCGATGCCGACGTCGACGAGGCTCAGGTCCTGCAGTGCGGGGCTCATTGCGTTGCCTCCGTCGGGTTGGCAACGTGCATCACGCCGGCCTGCATCACGAGCCGCATCGTGCCGATTCGTGCGGCCTGGGCCGGATCGTGCGAGATCCACATATAAGCGCGGGCGTCGGGCGCCGCGTCGAACCATGCGCCGACGAGCGCCTCGATCGCACGCGCCGATTCGGGATCGAGCGCGGACGTCGGCTCGTCGAGCAGCAGCACGTCGGGATCGAGCTGCAGCACGCGCAGCAGCGCGGCGATCTGCGCTTCGCCGCCCGACAGGTCGCTCGCGCGCTTGTCGAGAAAGTCGGGGCCGCGGCCGGCCTGCGCGGCGAGCGCTTCGGCGCGCGCGCGATCGAACGCCGCATCGCGATAGATCGCGAGCGAATACGGATAGCGCAACTGCGATTCGACGGTACCGTCCATCTGCGCGGGACGCTGGCGTACATAGGCGACGCTGCGCCGGTAACGCGGGATCGCATTGCGCCGGATCCGTTCGCCGCGCCACAGGATGTGGCCGCCGTCGAGCGGATCGAGCAGCGCAAGCGCGCGCAGCAGCACGCTCTTGCCCGACCCGGACGGCCCGGTGATAGCAATGCGCGATCCCGCTGCGAGGCTGAAATCGGTCGGGGCGAGCAGGGTCTTGCCGCTGCTGGCATCGCGCCGCGTGATGCGCTCTGCATCGATGAGGCCGGTGGGGGCTGTCATGTCACAAATGAAAAAAAGCGTTAATGGCGCCAAAACGTCACCATGGCGTGCGTCATAATACCGATTGAAAAGCCGCGGGTGTCGTGCGCCGTTCGTCCACGCAAGCGGCCCGGCATGGTGCGGCATCATTTCAGAACAACAACGGAACCGCCATGACGCTAACCCGAGCCATCGGCAAATCGGCTGCATGGATCGTCGGTATCGTCGCGGTGCTCATCGCGGCGGCCGGCGTCTTTCTCTTTATCTTCGACTGGAACCGCGCGAAGCCGTGGGTCAACGAGCAGGTCACAGCCGCACTCGGCCGCCCGTTCGCGATCAACGGCGACCTGAAGGTCGGCTGGCGCCGCCCCGACGGCGAAACCGGCTGGCGCGCGTGGGTGCCCTGGCCGAGCTTCACGGCTACGCAGCTCGAGATCGGCAACCCCGACTGGGCAAAGACGCCCAAGTTCGTCACGCTCGATGCCGCGCACTTCGATCTCGCGATCCTGCCGTTGCTCGCGCATGAAATCGTGATTCCGTCGATCGACGTCGTGAATCCGGCCGTCGACCTCGAGCGGCTTGCCGATGGCCGCAACACGTGGACCTTCCAGTTCAAGCAATCGTCGCAACCGTCGCCGTGGAAAGTGCGGCTCGACAGCTTCGGCTTCGCGAAGGGCACCGTCACGTATCGCGACGCGATCACGAAGGCCGACCTGAGCGTCGCGATCGACACGCTCGGGCAGCCGATTCCGCTCGGCGACGTGCTGAAGGAGCAGGAGCAGACGTCGCGCGCGGCATCGGCGCAGCGGGTCGGCAAGCACGGCGCCGCGCAACTGAGCGCGAAGGCCAACGCGGAGGCCGCGTCGAGCGCTTCCGCCGCGCAGGCTGCGAGTGCGGCGTCGGCCACGGGTGCTTCGGCCGCGTCTGCGGTGGTGTCGGCTTCGTCTTCTTTGTCCACCTCGTCGGCATCGGCTGCTGCTGCCGCGTCTGGTGCAAGCGGTGCAAGCAGCGTCGCGGCACCCGCGAAGCCGTCGGGCCCGACCTACGCGTTCGGGCTGAAGGTCGACGGCCGCTACAAGAACGTGCCGATCAGCGGTACCGGCAAGCTGGGCGGCGTGCTCGCGATCCAGGACGCGTCGCGCCCGTTCCCGCTGCAGGCCGACGTGAAGGCCGGCGACACGCGGCTCGCGATCGTCGGCACGCTGACCGATCCGATGCATCTCGCGGCCATCGACCTGCGGCTGTGGCTGCAGGGCACGTCGATGTCGCATCTCTATCAGCTCAGCGGCATCACGCTGCCCGATACGCCGCCTTACGCGACCGAAGGCCGGTTGATCGGTAACTTCAAGCGCAAGGCCAGCACGTTCCGCTACGAGAACTTCAATGGCCGCGTCGGCGGCAGCGATCTCGGCGGCACGCTCGCCTACGAGCAACGCGAGCCGCGGCCGAAGCTGTCGGGCGAGCTCGTGTCGAACCTGCTGCAGTTCTCCGATCTCGCGCCGGTGATCGGCGCGGATACGGCCGCGAGCAAGGCCAAGCGCGGCGACACGACGAAACAGCCGTCGAGCCGCGTGCTGCCGGTCGAGACGTTCCGCACCGACCGCTGGCGCGCACTGGACGCTGACGTCAAGTTCACGGGCCGCAAGCTGGTCAAGAGTTCGGACCTGCCGATCACCAACCTGTACACGCACATCGTGATGACGGACGGCGTGCTGTCGCTCGAGCCGCTGCAGTTCGGCGTCGCGGGCGGCACGCTCGCAACGACCGCGCATCTCGACGGCAGCAGTGCGCCGCTGAAGGGCCGCTTCACGGTGGCCGCGCGGCACCTGAAGCTGAAGCAGCTGTTCCCGGCGCAGAAGGTCATGCAGTCGGCGCTCGGCGAGATCAACGGCGATGCGTCGCTGTCGGCGACCGGCAACTCGCCGGCCGCGCTGGCAGCGACGTCGAACGGCGAAGTGAAGGCACTCGTGACGGACGGTCGCATCAGCCGCCTGCTGATGGAAGCGGCGGGGCTGAACGTCGCGAACGTCGTCTACGAGAAGCTGTTCGGCAACAACGACGTGAAGATCAACTGCGCGGCGATCGACTTCGTCGCGACCAACGGCATTCTCGACCCGAAGGTGTTCGCGCTCGATACGGACGACGCGCTGATCAACGTCGACGGCCCGATCAGCCTGCGCGACGAAACGCTGAACCTGAAGATCCACCCGCACACGAAGGGTTTCCGGATCTTCTCGCTGCGCTCGCCGCTGTATGCGAAGGGCACGTTCAAGAACCCGGACGTCGGCGTCGATGCGGGCGCGCTCGCGCTGCGCGCCGGCGCAATGATCGGCCTCGGGCTGATCAACCCGTTCGCGGCCTTGATTCCGCTGATCGCGCCGAGCAACAACCGCGACGTGCCGTGCTCGGAGCTGTTCGGTCAGATGAATGCGAAGGCAGCGCAGCGGGCGGCGGCGAAGGTCGGCAAGTAACGGGCGTCAGCGGCCCGCGCGCACCCAGAGCAGCAAGACGTCGACCTCCCGGCCGTCGATCCGGACCGGTGCCGCGGGGCCGAGCTGCAGGCGATCGCCGTCGATCACGGCGATCCGCTGCTGGACGTTCCCGACCCAGTTCGGGAACAGGCTGACGTCCATTTCGTGAGTCAGTGTGCCGTCGTCGGCGACCTGAAAGGGGCCCGAATAGGCGATATAGCCGCGCGCGGCCGCCGCGCACTCGTCGTCGGCGCCGTGGTGCGGATCGCCGATCGCGTAGGGCGGCCGGCCGGCGGCCATCAACTGGGCGGACATGTAGCCGTCCCGCGTATAGAGAAGCCAGCCGCGCACGTCGCGACCGAGCGGATAGGCGACCGCGCTGCCGTCGCGCGGGCGGACTTCGTAGGACACGAGGCGCCATGCGCCGACGAGTTGTTCGCGAAGCTGGCTGGCAAGCATGCGGGATTCCGGTAAGGCGGCGGTGGGGCGCGTGCCGTCGTGTTGGCAGGCCGCCGGGCGGCGGGCCAGGGGGCCTGAAACGCGCTGCCGGAACGGCGTGGTCGGCAGTTTCTCCGACACCTGCTAAAATACACGGTTTTCCGTCGATTTATCCTTTAACGGGACCTGCCGTGCTTTCTACTGCCAACATCACGATGCAATTCGGGCCGAAGCCCTTGTTCGAGAACATCTCGGTCAAATTCGGCGAGGGCAACCGCTATGGTCTGATCGGCGCGAACGGCTGCGGGAAGTCGACGTTCATGAAGATCCTCGGCGGCGACCTCGAGTCGAGCGCCGGCAACGTCGCGCTGGAGCCGAACGTGCGTCTCGGCAAGCTGCGCCAGGACCAGTTCGCATACGAAGACGTGCGCGTGCTCGACGTCGTCATGATGGGCCACACCGAAATGTGGGCCGCGATGACCGAGCGTGACGCGATCTACGCGAACCCGGAAGCCACCGACGACGACTACATGCACGCCGCCGAACTCGAAGGCAAGTTCGCCGAATACGGCGGCTACGACGCCGAGGCGCGCGCGGGCGCGCTGCTGCTCGGCATCGGTATCGAAGAGAAATTCCACACCGGCACGATGAGCGACGTCGCGCCGGGCTGGAAACTGCGCGTGCTGCTCGCGCAGGCGCTGTTCTCGAAGCCGGACGTGCTGCTGCTCGACGAACCGACCAACAACCTCGACATCAACTCGATTCGTTGGCTCGAGCACACGCTCAACGAGTACAACTCGACGATGATCATCATTTCGCACGATCGTCACTTCCTGAACGCGGTGTGCACGCACATGGCCGACATGGACTTCGGCACGCTGAAGGTCTGGCCGGGCAACTACGACGACTACATGCTCGCATCGGCACAGGCGCGCGAGCGCCAGGCCGCGGCGAACACGCGGGCGAAGGAGCGCGTCGCCGAACTGCAGGACTTCGTGCGCCGCTTCTCGGCGAACAAGTCGAAGGCCCGTCAGGCGACCAGCCGCGCGAAGCAGATCGACAAGATCAAGATCGAGGAATTCAAGCCGTCGTCGCGCCAGAACCCGTTCATCCGTTTCGAGTTCGAGAAGAAGCTGCACAACGTCGCGGTGGTGGCTGAAGACATCACGAAGAAGTACGAGCGCACGATCTTCCAGAACTTCAACCTGTCGGTGCAGCCGGGCGAGCGGATCGCGATCATCGGCGAGAACGGCGCGGGCAAGACGACGCTGCTGCGTTCGCTGCTCGGCGCACTCGCGCTCGAGCACGGCACGGTGAAGTGGTCCGAGAACGCGAATGTCGGCTACATGCCGCAGGACACGTACGAAGAGTTCCCGAACGACATCACGCTGATGGACTGGATCGACCAGTACCGCAAGGACGGCGACGACGAAACGATGGTGCGCGGCACGCTGGGCCGCCTGCTGTTCTCGTCGGACGACATCAAGAAGTCGGTGAAGGTGCTGTCGGGCGGCGAGAAGGGCCGCATGATCTGGGGCAAGCTGATGCTCGGCCGCCACAACGTGCTGCTGATGGACGAGCCGACCAACCACATGGACATGGAGTCGATCGAGTCGCTGCAGATCGCGCTCGAGCAGTTCGAAGGCACGCTGATTTTCGTGTCGCACGACCGTGAGTTCGTGAGCGGGCTGGCGAACCGGATTATTGAAGTGAAGACGGACGGCAACCTGTTCGACTTCGGTGGCAATTACGAGGAGTTCCTGACGAGTCAGGGGCAGGAGTAATTGTCCTGACGCTTCCGTTCATGTGTTGCGGCCAGACAGTACGAAGCCGGGGTGCATAGAGCAAAGCCGCCAGAAGCGCATCGGGCCCGCATCGACAGTATTGTCGATGCGGGCTTTTTCATTTCCACGCAGGCAAAGTGCAGCAGCGTCGCGCATTCCGGTTTCCTTCGGTCCATCGACTTCGGGTAAATTACGCTCCGAATACCACCCTCAATTCCGACCCGGAGCCGCCCCCTCGATGCAGGACCATCCTCTCCCGCTCGACCTGTCCGGCCTTGCGCAAAGCCTGTATGCGCAGGGCACCGAGGAAGGCATCCTGTCGCGCCTGATGGAGCGGATCGCACCGACCAACCGCTTCTGCGTCGATATCGGCGCAAGCGACGGCCTGCGCAACAGCAATACCGCGCGGCTGCTGCGCGAACAGGATTGGTCCGGCGTGCTTGTTGAAGGCAGCGCGTACCGTTTCGGCAAGCTGGCCACCCACTACGCCGGCGCGGACCGCGTCCGCTTGCACCACGACCGCGTTCAGCCCGACACGATCGACACGTTGCTCGCCGATGCGAACACGCCAACCGACTTCGACCTGCTGTCGATCGACATCGACGGCAACGACTACTGGGTGTGGCGCGGCCTGCAGGCATTCCAGCCTCGCATTGTCGTGATCGAATACAACCCGTACTACACGCCGCCCGAGCGTTGGGTGATGTGCTTCAACCCGGGCCACGAATGGGACGGCTCGACGTATTACGGTGCGAGCCTCGAATCGCTCGTCCATCTCGGCCGGCAGAAGGGCTATGAACTCGTCTGCTGCGACGACATGGGCAACAACGCGTTCTTCGTGCGGCAGGACCTGTATCCGCTGCTCGGCATCGCGAACAACGATCCTTCGGTGCTGTTCCGCCCGGCGATGTACAAGGTGCGCTACGTCGGGCACAACACGTTCCTGAGCGGCCATCCGTATCGATACGGGCCGGCCGAGCACATCTGAATGGACTCGCTCGCCGCAACCTTCGACGAGATCCGCGAGGCCTATGCGCTGGGCCGAATCGGGCAGCCGCGCCAGGTCGGCGAACGCGTGTGGCACCTGCCGACCGATGACGGCGGCGTAGCGGTCAAGCTCTACGCGCCAGGGCATCATGCGCGTGCGGCCAAGGAGGCCGCCGTGCTCGCGCACTTCGAGACGCACGGCGATGCACGTTTCCATGTGCAGGCGTTGAAACGCACGGCAGCCGGCGAACCGCTGTGGGCGGGGACAAACTCCCACGCGATGCTGACGCGCTGGGAAGCCGGGCAGTTCAGAACCTACGACACGTTTTCACCGGCCGAATGGGATGCGCTCGGCGCGAGTCTGGGAGCGTTGCACACGAGCCTCGAACAGCTTCATCTGCCGCAGCTCGACACGATCCGCACACGGCTGACCGCGATCGACGCGGACGCGGTGCGCCGCAGCCTGCTCGACGCGCTGGATCGCGCCCGCTCGAACGACGGCGCCGAGAACCTGCGCCGCTACGTCGATCTCGCGCTGCGCATGCTCGACCGCTACTATCCGGGCAGCATCGACGCGTTTCCCGCCGCCGATCCGCAGCACCCGATCCACAACGACTACAACCAGTTCAACTATCTGTTCACGGGCACGCTGCCGCCGCTCATCCTCGACTGGGAAGCGTCGATCGGCGCACCGCGCGAATACGAACTGGTGCGTTGCCTGAACCATCTGCCGCTGGAGGCACCGCATCTGGCGGAAGCGTTCGTGCAGGCATACCGGCTGACCCGGCCGATAGATCCCGCGCGCATTGCATGGGCGGTGGATGCAGCGTGCCTGCAGCACGCGCTCAAGCTCTGGATCGTGCAAGGCTGGCTCGACGACCCGTCGCGGTTTGGATCGCATCTGAACGGCGCGGTGACGATGGCATCCGCGATGGTGGATGCGCGCGACCGTCTGGTCGATTTCTTTTCCCGTTGTGTGGAAGCAGGACGCTGAAGTGAATGCGAATCTGAACCGGACTTCGAATCCGACGCCGCGGGCCGAGCGGCAGCATGTGTTTCCGCCGCCGCTGGATCGCGATTACCGCGTCGAAGACGGGCGCGTGCTGACGCGCTCGCTGGAAGCGCACATCGTCGATCACTGCAACCTGACCTGCGCGGAATGCTGCTCGCTGTCGCCGCTGCTGCCCGAGTGGTATGCGAGCCCCGAATCGCTCGAGGCCGATCTGCGCAAGGCGGCGAAGGTGCTGCGTCCGCGCATGTTCAAGCTGGTCGGCGGCGAGCCGCTGCTGCATCCGGCGCTCGTCGAACTTGTCCGGTGCGTGCGCGCCACGGGCATCGCGCCCGTGATTTCCGTCACGACGAACGGCCTGAAGCTCGGTGAGATGACGGACGCGTTCTGGCAGGCGGTGGATGCACTGACGATCTCGCGCTATCCGAAACCGGCGCTGTCGCCCGACCTGGCCGCGCACATCGAGCGCCAGGCCGCGCGCTTCGACGTGCGCCTGAACTGGAAGGTGCAGGACGTGTTCACGACGATGAACCGAGCGCAGCCCGGCACCGATCGCGATGAAGCGCAGCGCCTTTATCAGGATTGCTGGATCCGCGAGCGCTGCCATATGATTCGCGACGGCATGTTCTACACGTGCACGCGTCCGGCGCACTTCCATACGCTCTACAAGGGCGAGAAGGATTTTCAATCGGACGGCCTGCCGCTGCGCGACGACGCCGGCATGCTCGACGCGATGCTCGCCTATCTGCAACGCGAGGCTCCGCTCGAAGCGTGCCTGCATTGCCAGGGCGGCAGCGCGCCGGTGGCGCCGCATCGCATCCTCAAACGCATTGTAGTGGACTCCTTAAAGGCCCGTTATCCATGATCGTCGGCACGCGCGACCTGTTCGGCTTCGACCGGCTTCACTACCATCCGCGCAGCGGCACGACGGCGTCCGGCATCGGGGCCGTCCTGCGCGCAGCGGGGCTGCCGGCCGGCGAGCCGGACGCGGCGGCCATCGCGGGCTACCTGAGCGGCGAGCGGCTGGTGGGCCGCACCGTGTTGCGCGACGTGCGCGCGGTGCCGCCCGGCCATGCGCTGGCCCGTTCGACGGAAGGGCTGACCGTGCAGCCGGCACCCGGGCAGCCACAGCACGCGGATCTTGAAACCGTGCTGCGCGCATCGCTGCAGCGTGCACTCTACAGCGGCAAGCGCGTCGCGCTGGCGCTGAGCGGCGGGCTCGATTCGGCGCTGCTGCTCGCGTTGCTGCGCGAACTCGGCGCGCAGCGGCTCGTGACGTCCTACATCCTCGTGACCGACATGCCGGACTATTGCGAACGCGATGCCGCACTCGAACTGGCTGAGCAGATGCAGGCGAACGTGAAGATCGTGCGCGCGAACGAGGCCGATTTCGTCGCGGCGCTGCCGAGAACGACCCATGCGGTCGAGGAGCCGATGTTCAACCTGCATCCGGTCGCGAAGCTGCTGCTCGCCGAGGCGATGGCCGCGGACGGCGTCGAGGTGGCCATTACCGGCGACGGCGCGGACCAGGTGCTGCGCCGCGACCAGTCGGCCAACTATCTGCCGCTGTGCCATGCGTTGTTCGATGCGGCGTCGGTCGATCTGCATCCGCCGTTCGTCGACGATACAGTCGTCGCGCATCTGACGAGCATCGCGCCCGATCCGGACAAGCAATGCCTGCGCGATCTCGGCGCGCGCCTGAACCTGCCGGACCGTCTCGTGCACGGCCCCAAGCGCGGACGGCTCGCCCCGGCGATGGACCTCGCGGCGCTGCTCGATCGCGACCGCACGCACGCGTTGGCCGATAAGCTCGGCCTGGCCGCCCCCACGCTGCAGACGGACAACGAACGCGTGCTGTGGACGACGCTGTCGCTGATCCTCGATCATTTCGACCACCTCGATGCCGCGCATCGCCCAACCTGAGCCGCTCATGAAACGCATCCTGTTCTGCGTAGTGCCCGAGAAAGGGCACGTCAATCCGTGCATCGGCCCGGCCCAGCATCTGCGCGCCGCCGGCTGCGACGTCGCGTTCTACGCGCCGGCCGACATCAGCGCGCAGCTCGACGGCGCCGGTGGCTTCGCGTTCGTCGGGCCGCGCGAGACGCCCGAGCGCCACGACCTGTCGCGCGGCGCGAGCTTCGCCGCGAACATTCGCGACGCGGACTGGCTGCGGCACTGGATTCGCACGCTGCTGATCGACCTTGCGCCCGCGCAGGTGGACGGCATCCGCGCGGTGCTGCGCGACTGGCAGCCCGACGTGGTCGTGATCGATCCGCTGCTCTATGCGGCGGCGATTGCCGCGGAGCTGGAAGGGCTGCCGTGGGTCTCGATGTCGAATTCGCTGAATCCGGTGCTCCCGGACGATCTCGATTCGGAACTGCTGCGCACGGTGCGATGGCTCGCGCCGGAACGCACGCGCCTGTTCGCGCGCTACGGGCTCGATGCGCGTTTTCGCGGTTGCGACATCCTGTCTCCGCACCTGACGCTCGCGTTCACGACCGATGCGCTGGTCGGTGCGCCGCCGCCCGGTGTCGAGCTGGTCGGCCCGGCACTGCCGTCAGGCCCCCGTGGCGACGAAACCGCGTTCCCGTGGGAGCGCCTCGACGCGGATCGACCGCTCGTCTACATGTCGCTCGGCAGCCAGCTTTACTACCATCCCGATGTGTTTGCGAAGGTCATCGACGCCACGCGCGCGACATCGGCGCAACTGGTGCTGTCGGTGGGCGAGCTGGTCGATTCGGATCTGCTGCCGGCCGGCGACGAGCGCGTGGTCGCCGTGCGTTACGTGCCGCAACTGGCGCTGCTGCGGCGCACGCACGCGTTCGTCAGCCATGGCGGCGCGAATTCGGTGATGGAGTCGCTTGCATGCGGTGTGCCGATGCTGCTGTCGCCGTTCTGCAACGACCAGTTCCATTCGGCGCACTTCGTCGAGCGGGCCGGTGCGGGGTGCGTGCTGAATCTGCAGCAGGCCGGCGTGGCGGACATCGCCGATGCGCTCGAGCGGCTGTTGCGGCCCGGATCGTTGCGCGAGCAGGCGGCGCGGATCCGCGCGAGCTATGCGGCGCGCGACGGTTCGGCCGAGGCGGCGCGCCTGATCAACGCACTCGCTTCAGGAAACCGCCTGGCGACAGCGTCATGAGTACGCGGTCTTCGATGTCGTAGTCGACCTCGAACCGGTCGTCGCGGGCGAGGAATTCACGCGCGGCGGTGGCCGGGTTGTTGCCTTTGCCGTACGGCTTGCCGTCGAACATCGACGCGGGCAGGTACTCCATGATGGTGTCCATCACGATCGCGTAGCTGCCGCGCGTCACGAGCGGCGCATAGCATTCGAGTTCGCGCAGCACGTGCGCATGGGTGTGCGTGAGATCGAGGATCGCCATCACGCGCGCGCCGTCGCCGATCTGTGCGCGCACCGACGCGAGCGTGTCGGCCGCGCACGATTCGCCTTCGATCAGCGTCATGCGATGGGCGAGCCGGTGCGATTGCAGGCGCTGCCTGACTTCGTCGCGCAGGCGCGGTTCGATCGCGACGACGCGGCCGCTGTCGCCGGCCAGTTCCAGCATCGACGCGGAGAACACGACACCGCCGCCCGCCGCGATGCCGGTCTGCACGATGCAGTCGGGACGCTCGCGCCAGATCAGTTCCTGGAGCGCGAGCATGTCGCCGGGCAGATGGAAGAAGCGCTCGCCGAGCCAGCGGGTCTGGAACAGATGGTCGAATTCGGCAGCGCGCGTCAGCCATTCGATGTTGATGTCCCGCATGCGGGCCGAAGGACGCTCTGACATGGTCAATGCAATGAGTAGGAGTGACGTGAAAACGCTGGAACCGTGGCTTCACCGGTACTGGAACATCGGGCCGGCGCGCATGCAGGCGCTGGCGTCGGGCCATACTAACAAAACGTACCTCGTCGAGTGCGAGGCGGGGCGCGCGGTGCTGCGCGTGTCGTGGTCCGGGAAGCCGGTCGAGCAGGTGCATCGCGAGGCGGCAATACTCGGCCATCTCGGCCATCCGCGTACGGCACCGATGCTGCCCGTGCTGCCGCGCCTGCGGCCGACCGTGGATGCGCAATCCGGTGTGCAGTTGCCCGATGGAAGCTGGCTGCATCTGTTCGAGCATATCGACGGCAGCCCCGGCCTGCCGGAGGACGTGGAGGCGGGCGCGAGCGATGCGATGCGCGCACTCGCGCATCTGCATGCGGCGCTGGCGGTGATACCCGCGACCGAATCGGCGCCGCTGGCGTGGCTGTCGGCGCGCTACGCACGCGTGGCGGCGCGTCCGGCACCGTCGTTGCCGGGCGATCTGATCGGCCACTACGGGACGATGGTCCGGCGGATCGGCGCGCACCTCGACGCTGCCTCACGCTGGCTGACGGGGGCGGTGCACTGGCTGCACGGCGATTATCACGCGGGCAATCTGCTGTACGTGGGGCACGCGGTGAACGGTGTGCTCGATTTCGACGATGTCGGGCAGGGTGCGCAGTGGCTCGAAGCGGCCTTTGCGCTGTTCGCGCTGTCGCGCGATGCGGGCAGGGATGATCGCTTCGTTTTCGATGCGCAGCGCTGGGACGCCGGCCTGCAAGCCTATGCAGCGACGCGCTCCGATGCCGCGCCGGACTGGATGCACGACCGCCGCGATGCGCTGACGGCCCTGTTCTGCGCGGACCAGACGCTGATCCATCTCGAAGCCGCGCAGCGCGGCTTGTGGACGCCGGGGCCCGGCATCGGCTTTCTCGGCGGCTGGTGGCAGTTGCTGGATGGCACGACACCCGGACGTTAGCCGGCTGCTGCGTCAACGCTGCCGATTCAGGAACAGGCGCACCGCTTCGACCGTGTTGGGCCGCGCCTCGCCGTGCCGCGATCCGTCGTGCATGCAGAACAGCACGTCGCGCTGCCGTGCCGCGCTGGCGTCGACATGCGCGCACATCGCGTCGTATAGCGCCTGCGGCGACGGCGCCGGCCGCTGCCAGTCGTCCAGTATCGTGGTCCAGCCCGTGTGTTCGCGCTGCAGCTGCGCGAGCACGCCGGCGCGATTGTCCTGCGGCATCAGTCCATAAGGCAGGCGCAGCGGGATCGTGTCCGGCGCGGGAACACCGGCGCGGCGATAGGCTTCGCGGATCAGCGCGTCGGTCGTCTCGATCTCGTCGATCAACGCATCGTCTGCCAACGCGCCGGGCTTCGCGTGCGAATGCGTGTGATTGCCGAGACGATGGCCGTCACACGCCATCCTCGCTGCGACGTCGAGCGCGCCCGCCAGATTCTGGCCGAGCAGGAAGAAGGTCGTCTGGCAGGATGCGGCGCGCAGGACGTCGAGCAAGGGGAGCGTCGAAGGGCCGGGGCCGTCGTCGAAACTGAGGCGAATGGACATCGCGGGTGGGGGCGCCGTTCAAGGTGTACTGGAGGAACGATAGCGCAAGTCGCGGCGAGCGGCGGCCGGCGCAATCATCTGCCGCCTACTGGGTCGGCTCGATGGCCAGCGGACAGGTGCCGACCCGACGCAAGCGCGTGCCGGTCCACTCGTAGAAGAACCGGGCGGCCTTCGTGCTGTTGTAGTCGCAATCGTCGTTGAAGCAGCCCGCGACGATCAGCAGCGTACTGCCGGGCCGGAAATCGACGCGCTCCTCGTCGTTGCCCATCACACCCGCGATGGCCTGCACGCCGGGCATCGTGTACGTCGCGCCCGTGTACTTGTCGACGATCGCGAAATTCCGGCAGTCCGTTCCGCAACCCCAGATCGCGACACGGTAGTGGCCGGCAAAATTGGCCGGCTGCGTGAATTCGTCGCGAATCACGGTGCGGTAGAGGCGGGCTTCCTTGCTGGTCAGGCGGGGCGCATGGGCCGTGGTGTGCGGCGCGCGCGGGATAGCGATCAAACGATGGCGACGGGCAGTTTCGGGCGGACGCCGCGGTGACGGGCACCGGCTGGGCAGCCACGGCCCAGCCGGCAAGCATGGCCGTGGCGCCGGCCGTCAGCAGAAGTCGGTATGCACGCATCACGCGATCGTCCTTGCAGGGAAGAGGAGCGGGCCGCCGCGCGCACGGCGGCCGTGCGGTCGTTTGCCGATGTCGCGGCGGGTCGGGACCTGACGGCCCCGCCGCGCGATTCTATGACGCTTCGCGTGCGCCGGCACGCGTTGTTGTCGGCGTCCGGTGCGACTGCGCGAACGGCATGGCGGCCTGATGCCCGCAAGCCGGGCCGGTCGTCAGCGCGACGACCGGTCCGCGCTCAAGCGTCGCACGCTTCTCGCGCGTCATCCGTAATGGCTCGCTCCGCGAGCGCGACATAATCGCCGGCCGCCGTGCGTTCGACCCGGGCGTCGACACGATACGCGCGCCGCAGGTGCGGCGGTGTCAGGACTTCGGCAGGTGCGCCGTCGGCGACGAGGCCGTCGGTGCCCAGCAGCACGAGCCGGTCGCAGAATCGCGACGCGAGATTCAGGTCGTGCATCGCAACGAGCACGACCGCACCGCATCTGCGTGTCGCGTCCCCGACCGCTTCCAGCGCGAGCAACTGCCAGCGCAGGTCGAGCGCGCTCGTCGGTTCGTCGAGCAGCAGCAGCGGCGTGTCGCGCACGAGTACCTGCGCAAGCCCGACCATCTGCCGCTGTCCGCCGGACAGCCGCTCGAGTGGCGACATCGCGAGCGCTTGCAGCCGCAGGCGCTCGAACACGTTCTGCAGGCGCAGGTCGCGTGCCGCGTCGGACAAACCGGGACAGGTCGCGCGCAATGCGCTGCGGACGGCCTCGTACACGAGCAGCGACGACGGTTGCGGCAGCGTCTGCGGCAGGTAGCCGACCTGTCGCGTGTGTTCCCGGCGCGCGCCGCGCAGCAGGTCCAATCCGCCGAACGTCGCGTTGCCATGCGCGGCCACGAGCCGGGCGAGTGCGCGCAGCAGCGTCGACTTGCCGACCCCGTTTGGTCCGAGCAATCCGACCATCGTGCCGGGCGTAACGGGCGCGAGCGACAACCGGTCGAGCACGACCTTCGCGCCATAGCGCGCGACCAGGTCGTCGATGTACAGGGTGCCCTTATCCATCGAGCCTCCTGCGCCGGCTGACGAGGATCATGAACAGCGGCACGCCGACCAGCGCGGTGATGATCCCGATCGGCAGCGTCACTCCCGGGATCAGCGCCTTGCTGAGCACGGATGCGCCAGCCAGCATGATCGCGCCGGCGAGGGCGGCGCCGGGCAGGTAATAGCGATGCTCGTCGCCGACGAGCAGCCGTGCGACGTGCGGCCCGACGAGACCGACGAAACCGATCGTGCCGACGAACGACAGCGCGGTGGCCGACAGCAGGCTGATACGCACCAGCGCGACGAGTCGCAGCCGCTCGACGGCGATGCCCATGCTGCGCGCCTGTTCGTCGCCGGCGCGCAGCGCCGTCAGCGATGCGACGTCGAAGCTCGCCCACAGCGTGCACGCGGCGAGCACGCACGACAGCAGCGCGATCTTGCCCCACGTCGCGCGCGAGAGACTGCCCATGCTCCAGAACACGATCTGCTGGAGCGCGTTCGCGTCCGCGAGAAACTGCAGCAACCACAGCAGCGCCTCGAAACTGAACATCAGGCCGATACCGAACAGCACCACGGTTTCGGTCGTCGCGCCATGGCGCCACGCGAGCCAGACGATCAGCAGCGTCGCGAGGCTCGCGCAGCAGAACGCGCCGAGCGACAGCGCGATGTTCTCGTTCCAGAGCACGACGTGCCAGCCCGAGATCACGACGAGCGACGCACCGACGCTCGCGGCGGCCGACATGCCGAGCGTGAACGGGCTCGCGAGCGGGTTGTTCAGCACGGTCTGCATTTCCGCGCCGGCGATGCCGAGCGACGCGCCGACGAGCACGGCCATCAGCGCATACGGCAGGCGCACGTCCCAGAGGATCACGCGCTGTTCGAGCGGCAGCGCGTCCGGCCGGAACAGCCCGGCGACCAGATCCGCGATCGGGAACGGCGACGGGCCGGTGCCGATGTCGACGACGAGCAGGGTGCCGAGCACGCAGGCGAGGAACATCAGTGCGCCGACCCGCCGCGCGGCGATTGCGCGGTAGCGCAGCTTCAGCGAAGCGGACGAACGGGACGAAGGCGACGATGCGGGCGACGCGGCGCTCATGCGGCCTCTCCCGCGTCGGTTTCGGCCGCGATGCGCGCGGCCAGCATCGCGCTGGGCACCACGACGCCGCCATGATCCTCGCCATCGATCAGGCGGAACGTCGCGTCGAGCCCCGGGCGGGCACCGACGCGCCGGACGAACTCGCGCGCGGAACTGACCTGCTTGCGCGCCTGTTGCCGGCGCATGCGTTCGACGTCGGGATTCGGCGCGCCTTCTTCGAGGCTACCCGCTGTGACGAGCAGCCGCAGCGCCGGCGCCAGCGGCGCCGTTTGCGCGGCGAAGCGGTCCGCATAGGGCAGCAGCGCGCGGTCGCCCCACCAGATCGACGGGCTCGCCGCGACATACCGCGTGAACAGGTGCGGGCGCGTCAGCATCGCGTACAGCGTCAGCAGGCCGCCATACGAATGGCCGAACAGCGTCCGGCGCGCCGGGTCGACCGCCACCTGTTGCGCGAGCCAGGGCTGCACGTCCTGCTCGATGAAATCGAGCAGGCGGTCGGCGACGACACCGTGGCCGTCCTTCAGCGGTGCGAGCGTGTAGTCGTCCGCGCGGGCCGCCATGTCGTATGCGGCATCGGTCGGGTAACCGATGCCGATCACGACGGGCTCCGCATCGGGCGTCGCGTCGGGGCGCGCGCGCCGGTTGCGCACGAGTTGCGCGGCGAGCGGGAAGAGCGCGTTGCCGTCGAGGACGATCAGCACCGGATGGGATGCGGCAACAGCCCGCTCGGCGGGCAGCGCGACGAACAGGCGGCGGGGCTTGCCGCCGACCGTCACGTCGAACTGGCGGCTGTTCGGCACCTGCACGGCGGGCGCTGCGTCGAGCGCGGGCCAGTCCGGTGCGCGAGCGGCGAGTGCGGGGGCGATGCGGGCGCCGAGCGGGCCCGCGAGGCCGGCGACGAGCAGCGAGCGGCGCATCGTGGAAGCAGGGAGCGACATGTCAGGAGCCTTCCTGTACCCAGTATTCGCCCTGCAATGGAACCGGCTGGAAGCGTTGCACCATCGTGTCGAATGTGCGGCGCGGGTCAACGTCGGCGAACAGCGCCGGATGCAGCCATTTGGCCAGAGCCTGCACCGCGACGACGTTGAACGGCGAGTTGTAGAAGTGATGCCAGATCGCATAGGCCCGGCGTTCGCGGACCGCGCGCAGCGGCGTGATCTGCGGGCGCTGCAGCGACTGGTCGAACGAACGGGCGGCGGTTTCGCGGGACACGCCGGCGCCGAGCGCGATGCGCAGCGGCGCACTTTGCAGCGTCTGCGTCGAGCCGATCCCCGTGCCGATGTAGAAATCGGGCTGGCGGCTGAGCAGGTATTCGGGATTCAGCGTGCCGTGCTCGCCGGGCACGCGGCCTTTCGCGATGTTGTTGCCGCCGGCGGCGTCGAGCAGGCGCCCCATCATGCCCGTCATCGTGTCGCAGCAGTCGCTCGACAGGCCGACGCGGCTTTCGAGGAACACGCTCGGCGCGACCGCGTGCGCGTTTGCCAGCCGCGTGCGGACGAGGTCGAATTGTGCCTGCCAGTACGCGTTGAAATCCGCCGCGCGCTGCGGCGTGCCGAGGACTTGGCCGAGCAGCGCGATGCTGCGCGTCGTATTGACGAGCGGGTCGTGCCGGAAATCGACGAAGACGATCGCGACGCCGGCGGCTTCGAGCCGCGCCAGCGTCTCGCGATCGCGCTCGCCGGGGCCGTGGCCGCCGCCGAGGCCGAAGATCGCGACTTGCGGGCGCAGCGCGAGCGCGCGTTCGTCGCTGAAGCTGCCGGCTTGCGAGCGGCCGATGCGCGGCACGTCCTTCAAGCGCGGAAACCGCTCGAGCCATTGCCCGTAGCTGGCCGGATCGAGCTGTTCGAAATCGCCCATCATGCCGACCAGACGACGGGTGGGGTCGTCGGCGTCGACGACCGCCAGCGCGGGCAGCAGACGCCCTTCGCCGAGCAGGACGCGTTCGACGCGCGCGGGAATCCGGACCTGCCGACCGGCAAGATCGGTCACGGTGGTGTCCGCGCATGCCGCTTGCGCAACGAGCCAACTGCACAGCCATGCGCCGAGCATGGCCCACATTCCACTTGTCTTTCTCACACGACTCCCGATACGATAGAAATGAGAATAATTCTCATTTGATTGTAACCGAGCAGCCGGCCATTGCAGGAAGCCGGCTGTTTGATCCAGCGACTAAATAGTTTGTGCGGGCGCAGCGCGCACGCCACGGGGTATCACGACATGACAGCGCAGACGCAAGCTGCTTTCCAATCCGGCGGCAATCGCCACGATGCGCACGTTGCGCGGATCCGCGAGGTGCGTCCGGGCTTGCGCATCCACGCGGACGACGCGACCGACGAATTCGATGCGGTGATGTCGGGGCAGTGCACGCCGGGCCTGCATCTCGTGCTGCTGCTCGAAGGCGCGCTCGACGTGTCGTACGGCGACCGGCGCGTGGTGCTGACGACGGACGCGCGCCGGGCGAATCGGGCCCCGGTGCCGCGGCCCGCGGTGCGGATGCAGTCGTTCCTGCTCAACGCGGTGCAGCCGGATACGTTCCGCCGACGGCTCAGCAAGGGCGGCTATGCGCGGCGGCTCAGCCTTGCGATGTCGGGCGAGTGGCTGGGGCATCTGCAGGCCGCGAGCAGTGGTGTGTTGCCGGAGCGCCTGGACGCGATGCTGTCCGCGCATCTGGCGATTCGCTTCTGGCAGCCGACGCCGCGTGCGACCGCGCTGGCCGAGCAGATCGTGCGTCCGCCGACCTATCAGCCGATGCTGCAGGCGATCTATCTCGAGAGCCGTGTGCTGGAATTGCTTGCCGAGGCGTTCGCGCCGCTCGAGGTGGAGGCGGTGGACGCAGCGCAGGTGCCGGATAAGGCGCTCGGATCGCGCGATTACCGCCGGATGGCGGAATTGCGGGCCTTCCTGGCGAGCGATGCCGCACAGGATTTGTCGCTCGACGATATCGCGCGCCATGCCGGAATGAGTACGAACGCGATGCAGCGGCAGTTCCGTGCTGCCTACGGCACGACGGTGTTCGACTTCATTCGCGAACATCACCTGCAGCGCGCGCGGCTGGCCCTCGAGCGTGACGCGGTGAGCGTCAAGCAGGCCGCGGCGCTTGCCGGCTATACGAGCGCGGCAAACTTTGCGACCGCCTACAAGCGCCGCTTCGGCGTCACGCCGACGCTCGCGCGCCGCAGCGACCATCGCTGACGGTGCGGCGGCCGTCGCTCAAACGAGTTCGTAGCTTACGCAAAGATTTCGGCGCATTACATGTTTCATAATGTAAATGAGAATCAATCACATTACGAAACATCGAAAGCGCCACCATGTCGAGTCAAGCTGCAAACCTTGCATTGAAGCCGGTTGTCGTCGCCGGCCTGTACCTGATGGGCGTGTCGAGCGCGTGGGCGCAGACGCCTGATCAGCCCGCCGGGCCCGCCGGCGCATCCGCCGTCCCGGTTCAGACGGTTGCCGGCGATCCACCCGATCCGGCCGTACTGAAGGAAATCGTCGTGACGGCCAGCCGTCGCGAGCAGGCGATCCGAGAAGCGCCCGCGAGCATCTCCGTGATCGGTCGCGACGATATCGCGGCGAAGCCTTATACGTCGGTTGCCGAGATCGTCAGCAACGTCGAGGGCGTAAGCGTCGTTGGCGCGTCGCCGAACGACCAGGACATCTCGATTCGCGGGATGCCCGGCGAATACACGCTGCTGCTGGTCGACGGCCGCCGCCAGAACACGCGCGAAACGATGAACCGCGGCACCTCGGGCGTGCAGTCGAACCTGATGCCGCCGCTGTCCGCGATCGAGCGGATCGAGGTGGTGCGCGGGCCGATGTCGTCGCTGTACGGCGCGGATGCGATGGGTGGCGTGATCAACGTGATCACGCGCAAGGTACCGAAGCGCTGGGGCGGCACGATTACGGCCGGCAGCGTGTGGCAGCTTGAATCGAACCAGGGCGATACGCAGAGCGTCGACTTCTGGCTCGGCGGCCCGCTGAAATCCGACGTGCTCGGGCTGCAGGCGTCCGGTCGCCTCCTGCACCGTGGCGAGGATGACATCTATTACGCGAACAGCGGCACCGGCGGCGCGAACGGGCAGCGGATCGGCAGCTTCGACGTGAAGCTCGCGGCGAAGCCCACGCGCAACCAGGACGTGAGCGTGAACATCGGGCGCGAGCAGCTGACCTACCTGAGCACGCCGGGCAAGAGCGCGGCGCCGCTCACGCCGCGCACGGCCGCGTCGGCGGTGACCGAGACGCGCCACGTTCGCGACTACTGGGGCATCACGCACGACGGTCGCTGGGGATTCGGCAACACCACGCTGTCGCTCTATGGCGAGCGCGGCGTGCAGGATCAGTGGACGCCGGCCGGTCGCGCGGAGATCCGGCCCGCGCTGACCGACACGATCCTCGAAGGCAAGGCCGAGGTGCCGTGGTGGGGCGAGCGCAACATCCTGACGGTCGGTGGCCAGCATATCTGGTCGACGCTGTCGGGCGTGGCCCGCCAGGACGCGGTGCCGAAGGGCCATGCGGCGAACTCGGACCGGATCCGGCGCAATGCCTGGGCGTTGTTCGGTGAAAACGACTACTTCTTCAACGACCGATTCACGCTGACCACCGGCGTACGGCTCGATCACGATGATCGTTACGGCAGCCACGTGAGTCCGCGCATTTACGGCGTCTACAAGCTCAGCCAGGCGTGGACGGTGCGCGGCGGCGTATCGACGGGCTTCCGGCCGCCGTCGTTGCGCCAGAGCACGGGCGGCTACTGCATGACGTCGGGCGGCGCGGCGGGGGCGATGCCCGGCACGCTGTGCGGCAATCCGGATCTCAAGCCCGAGACGAGCCTGACCGAGGAACTCGGCGTGCGCTACGACCTGGGCGACACGTATGCGGGGTTGACGCTGTTCAACAACCTGTTCAAGAACAAGGTGGCCAGCTACGACACGGGCAAGGCCGATCCGCGCTCGCCGGGCCGCAACATCTACGTGTACGACAACATCGACCGGGTCAAGCTGTACGGCCTCGAACTCGGCGCGGGCACGCGCGTGCTGCGTACGCTGAAGGTGTCGGGCACCTACACGCTGACCCAGTCGCGCCGCGAGGGCAGCGGCGAGAAGGCGTTCAACGGCGGGTCGCTCGACGGCTATCCGCTCGACAAGACGCCCAAGCACAAATTCAACGTGCAGGTCGACTGGACGCCGACTGCCAAGCTCGATCTGTACGCGACGGCGAACTACATCGGCAGCGAATACTGGGCGGCGTTCCGCAACGGCGCGCAGGGTGTTCGCGAGCGGCCGTCGACGACCACCTTCGATCTCGGCGGCCGCTACCGGATCGACAAGCGTTTCTCCGTCAACTTCGCGGTGCTGAACCTGACCAACAAGATGGTTCCGATCGACGATCGCACGCGCACGACCGGCCTGAGCGGCAACTGGCTGATCGATCAGGGGCGCCGCGTCGCGGTGAGCCTCACCGCCGAAATGTGACGGCACGGCCGGTGCGATGCGCCGGCTCTTCAATCTGGAGATGAATGCGATGAATGCGATATCCCATCCTTCTAGTCTTTTAGTACCCCATAACATATGGGATCTCTATCGTGCCGATGCGGCGCTGTTCCTGGCGACTCCGGCCCATACGCTGCTCGCGGCCGATCCGGCGGAAGCGATTCCGCATGCGGATACGCCGCTGGCCACGCGCGTGGCAGAGGCGCTGCGTCGTGCGCAGGCGAATGGGTATGACGGCGCAGCGGTGGTCGGCGCCGTGCCGTTCGACGCAGATACGCCGGCCGCGCTGCGGGTGGCGCACACGATGCTGCGTGCGGCACCGTCCGGCGTGCCGCGGGTGCCGGAGCCGTCCGGAATGCGCTATGCCACGCGCGAGGTGCCAGCGGCCGACGCCTATGGCGACGCGGTGGCGCATGCGGTCGCGCGCATCCGCGCGGGCGAACTCGACAAGGTCGTGCTGGCGCGCACGCTCGAAGTCGACGGCGAGCAGCCGGTCGACGTCGCACCGCTCGTCGCGCGTCTCGCGGCACGCAATCCGCACGGCTATACGTTTTCCGTCGATCTCGGCGCGGGGTGCACGCTGCTCGGCGCAAGCCCGGAACTGCTCGTGAACCGCTTCGGCGGCGTCGTGCGCGCGAATCCGCTGGCCGGCTCCGCGCCGCGCAGCCTCGACCCCGTCGAGGACCGCCGTCGCGCGGAGGCGCTGCTGGATTCGGCCAAGGATCTCGACGAGCACCGGGTCGTCGTCGAGGCGGTGCGGGACAGCCTCGCGCCGTTCTGCTCGCATCTCGACGTGCCGGCGCGCCCGTCGCTGATGCACACCGAGACGATGTGGCACCTGTCCACCGAAGTGCGCGGCGAAACGCAGGCCGACGCATTGACGCTCGCGCTTGCGCTGCATCCGACGCCCGCGGTCTGCGGTGCGCCGCGTGACGCGGCCCGTGCATGCATTCGCGCGGCCGAGCCGTTCGACCGTGGGTTCTACGCGGGGATGCTCGGCTGGGTCGATACGCGCGGCAATGGCGAATGGATCGTGACGATCCGCTGCGCGCAAGCGTTCGATCGCACGCTGCGGCTCTATGCAGGGGCAGGCGTCGTCGCCGAGTCGACGCCCGACGGCGAGCGGACCGAAACGGCGGCCAAGTTCAGGACGATGCTGGATGCGCTGGGGATTCGCCACGACGCCGCATCGGGCGGCGCCCGGGAGGCGGCATGACGATCGCGCACGGCACGCCGTGGCCGGCCGCGCTGGCCGACACGTACCGGAAGAAGGGCTATTGGCGCGGTGAATCGTTCACCCGTTGGTTCGATGCGCGCGCCGCGCAATTCGCCGAACGCACGGCGCTCGTGCAGGGCGATCTTCGCTGGTCGTACCGGACGCTCGCGGCCGAGGCGCAACGCATTGCGCGCGCGCTGAGCGCGGCGGGCATCGCGCCGGGCGATCGCGTGGTGTTGCAACTGCCGAACTGCGCGGCCTTCTTTGCGACGACGTTCGCGCTGTTCCGCATCGGCGCGCTGCCGGTTTTTGCGTTGCCCGCGCACCGGCGTCGCGAGATCGGCTTCTTTTGCCGGCACGCGGGTGCGGTGGCCTACATCGCGGCGCAATCGCACGACGGTTTCGACTACCGGTCGCTCGCGCGCGACGTACAGGCCGACGCGCCGACGCTGAAGCACGTGCTGTTCACGACGCCGGGCAACGCAGGGCTCGATCTGCCCGATGCACCGGAGGCCGCATTGCCGCCCGGGCCGGCCGCGCACGAGGTGGCGTTCCTGCAGTTGTCGGGCGGGAGCACGGGCACGCCGAAGCTGATTCCGCGCACGCACGACGATTATCTGTACAGCGTGCGGGAGAGCGCGCGCATCTGCGGGCTGAGCGAACGCACCGTCTATCTCGCTGCGCTGCCGGCCGCGCACAACTATGCGCTCAGCTCGCCGGGCTCGCTCGGTGTATTCGACGCGGGCGGCACGGTCGTGCTGTGCGACAGCGCCAGCCCCGACGTTGCGTTCGAGCTGGTCGAGCGTGAACGTGTAAACGTGGTCGCGCTCGTGCCGCCGCTCGTGCTCGTCTGGCTGAACGCCGCTGCGCGACGCGGCGGCGCGCCGGCGAGTCTCGAACTCGTGCAGGTCGGCGGGGCGCGGTTCGATCCGGCACTGGCCGCGCGCGCGGCGGATGGCTTCGGCGCGCAGCTTCAGCAGGTGTTCGGGATGGCGGAGGGGCTCGTCAACTACACGCGGCTGGGCGATCCGCGCGACGTCGTGATCGCCACGCAGGGGCGGCCGATCTCGCCGGACGACGAGATTCTCGTGGTCGACGACGACGATCGTCCGGTCGGGCCGGGCGAGGTCGGTCACCTGCTGACGCGCGGCCCGTACACGATCCGCGGCTACTACGACGCGCCGGTACACAACGCACGCGCTTTCACGGGGGACGGCTTCTACCGCACCGGCGATCGCGTGCGGATCACCGACGGCGGCTATCTCGTCGTCGAGGGGCGCGCGAAGGACCAGATCAATCGGGGCGGCGAGAAGATTCCCGCGGAGGAGATCGAGCATCTGCTGCTCGCGCATCCCGGCGTTGCCGACGCGGCACTCGTGCCGATGCCGGACCCGTATCTCGGCGAACGCAGTTGCGCGTACGTGATTCGCGGATCCGCGGCGCCGAGCGTGGCAGATCTCGTGCGGTTCGTGCGCGAGCAGGGCGTTGCGACCTACAAGGTGCCGGACCGGATCGAGTTCGTCGACGCGTTCCCGAAGACCCCGGTGGGCAAGATCGACAAGCGGGCGTTGCGGCAACGCATCGCTGATTGCCTGGCAGACGCGCCTGCCTGAGGTCCGGTGCTCAGGTAACGCCGAAAGCATTCATTTTCACGACGCTTCACCACACATTCCAACATGGCCATTCCGAAAATCGCTTCCTATCCGATGCCGGCAGACCTGCCGGCCAACCGCGTGACCTGGCAGTTCGATCCGCGACGCGCGGCGCTGCTCGTGCACGACATGCAGGACTATTTCCTCGATTTCTACGATCGCGGCGCATCGCCGGTGCCGTCATTGCTTGCCGGTGTGCGGCGCCTGATCGATTTCGCGCATGCGACGGGGATGCCGGTTTACTACACCGCGCAGCCGGCGACCCAGGCGCCGGCGGATCGTGCGCTCCTGACCGACATGTGGGGCCCGGGCCTGACCGCGCAGCCGGCGCGCGCGGCGATCAGCGAGATCGTCGCGCCGGCGCTCGGCGACACAGTGCTCGACAAGTGGCGCTACAGCGCCTTCCGGCGCTCGGATCTCGACACCCGGCTGGGTGCACAGGGGCGCGACCAGCTCGCGATCTGCGGGATCTACGCGCACATCGGCTGCCTGATGACCGCATGCGATGCGTTCATGCGCGACATCAAGCCGTTTTTCGTCGGCGATGCGCTCGCGGATTTCTCCGAACGTGAGCACCGGATGGCGCTCGATTACGTCGCGGGGCGCTGCGGCAGCGTCGTGTCGGTCGACAGGCTCGTCGGCGCAGCCCATGACGATCTCGCGACGCCGATGCTCGACGACGTCGCGCGGCTGGTCGCCGGAAGCCTGCGCGTTCCGGCCGCGACGCTGCGCGCGGACGCCAACCTCGTCGATTGCGGCATCGATTCAATCCGCATGATGACGTTCGTCGAGCAGTGGCGGGCCGACGGACACGACGTTACGTTCGTCCAGCTCGCCGAACAGCCGACGCTCGAAGCATGGGCGCGCCTGCTGCAACGCACCGCACAGGTGCCGGCGTGACGGTGCGGGACGCGCCCGGCATCCATCCGGCGCCGTTTGCCAGCACGGCGGAAGTCACACTGGCGCATGCCGATCGCGTGCTGTTCAAGCTGTGCAAGCACTACGCGATCAAGGTGCCTGTCGTATTCGACGAGCACCGCGCGACCGTCGACTTCCCGTACGGAACCTGCCGGATGCAGCGGGTCGACGATCGGCTGTGGCTGCGCTGCGAAGCCGATGCGGCCGACAAACTCGCGCAGATCCAGTACGTGATGGACGAGCACCTGGTGCTGATGTCGCGCAATCGCGAGCTCGTGATTGCGTGGCAGCAGGCCGACTGACGGCCTGAATTCCGGTTCAACGCTTATTCGCGATATCTCCATTCATGCAACTCGAAGAACAACCGATACGCGCGACATCCGCGCAATACGGGATCTGGGTCGCGCAGCAGGTCGATCCCGACGATCCGGGCTACCTGACAGCCGAAATCATCGAACTCGACGGCGCGCTCGACGTTGACGCGCTCACCGGGAGCGTCGAGGCGGTGCTCGATCATGCCGATGCGCTGCACATGCGTTTTGCATGGGCCGACGATACGCTCTGGCAATGTCGCCGCGCACCGGCCACGCGGTTGTCGCTCGTGGACCTGTCGACGCAAGCGGATCCCGAGCAGGCGGCACGGGACTGGATGATGGCAGCGCTGTCGGTGTGCTGCGATGTCACGTCCGATCCGCTGTATCGCACGATGCTGTTGCGGCTCTCGCCGACGCGGCACTGGTGGTATCTGCAGGTTCATCACATCGCGCTGGACGGCTTCGGCTACGGGCTGCTGCAGCAAGCCGTCGCGGCGCGCTACAACGCACGGGTCGGCAATGTGCCCGTGCCGGAACTGCCCGATTGGCGCGTGGATCGCGTTGTCGAAGCCGAGGCGCGTTATCGCGCGAACGGCGGCTTCGAAGCCGATCGTGCATTCTGGAGCGCATACCTGCGCGACATGCCCGCGCCGCTCGTGCTCGCGCCGAAGCAGGACGTGGCCCCTGAAGCGGCGCGGGCCACGCGCGTGGTCGACGGCGCCCGGCTGGCCCGGCTCAGGGACGCCGGGGTGCACGCGGGCGTCGACTGGAACGCGTGGCTGTTGTGCGCGACCGGGATCTGGCTGGCAAGACAGGGCGGGCAGCGCGACCTGACGCTCGGGCTGCCGGTGATGAACCGGCTCGGCACGGCGGCCCTCGGTGTGCCCTGCATGGCGATGAACATCGTGCCGTTTCGCGTGCATGTCGACGCGGGCCATTCGCCGCGCGATCTCGCGCGCGCCTGCTCGGAGCAGCTGCGCGCGATCCGGCCGCATCTTTACTACCGCTACGGCTGGATTCGCGGCGATCTGGGCCTGCTCGAGCGCAACGTGTTCCTGTTCAACCAGGCCGTCAACGTGATGCCGTTCGAGCGGCAGGTCGCGTTTCGCGGGCTGGCGAGCGATACGCACGCGGTGAGCGGCGGGCCGGTGAAGGACCTGAACGTGACGCTCGCCGTGCGTGGCGGCGCGTGGCATCTGACGCTCGAGGCCAATCCGAACGCGTACGACGCCGACACGCTCGCGGCGTACGCGCAAAGCTTCGTGGAGTGGCTCGACACGTTCGCCGCCTGCGAGGCGGACGAACCGGTCGCGCGCCTGATCGACGACCTGCCGCCGCCATCGATCATGCGCGGCGCGGTGCTGCCCGGGCCGCACGACGACGTGATCGCGCTGATCGAACGCGCGGCGCGCGACGCACCTGCGAACACGGCGATCGAAGCCGGCGAGTGTCGCGTCGACTATCGCACGTTGCTCGCCGAAACCGCGGCGCTGGCGGACGAGCTCGTCCGGCGTGGCGTGACACAGCAGACGCGCGTCGCGCTCGCGGCGCCGCGCGCGCCGGACGTGATCGCGGCGATGCTGG
>NZ_JAAGPO010000077.1:0-43005 GCF_017104825.1 Burkholderia sp. Ac-20345
TCTGCCCGCGCACGAAGCGGCCGCCGGCCGTCGCACGTGGCGCCCGGGCCCGGGTGCCGCGCCCGCCGGCGGTGGCGAAGCCGATTCGATGTACGAACGCTCGAAGCTGAACCCCGTGCTCACGTTCGACAACTTCGTGACCGGTAAGGCGAACCAGCTCGCACGCGCCGCCGCGATCCAGGTCGCGGACAACCCGGGCATCTCGTACAACCCTCTGTTCCTGTACGGCGGCGTCGGCCTCGGCAAGACCCACCTGATCCACGCGATCGGCAACCAGCTGCTGCTCGACAAGGCCGGCGCGCGCATTCGCTACATCCATGCCGAGCAATACGTGTCGGATGTGGTGAAGGCGTACCAGCGCAAGGCGTTCGACGACTTCAAGCGCTACTACCACTCGCTCGACCTGTTGCTGATCGACGATATTCAGTTCTTCTCCGGCAAGTCGCGCACGCAAGAGGAATTCTTCTACGCGTTCGAGGCGCTGGTCGCGAACAAGGCGCAGGTGATCATCACCAGCGACACGTATCCGAAGGAAATCTCGGGGATCGACGATCGCCTGATCTCGCGCTTCGACTCGGGCCTCACCGTCGCGATCGAGCCGCCCGAGCTGGAAATGCGCGTCGCGATTTTGATGCGCAAGGCGCAGTCGGAAGGCGTGAACCTGTCGGAAGACGTCGCGTTCTTCGTCGCGAAGCACCTGCGCTCGAACGTGCGCGAACTCGAAGGCGCGCTGCGCAAGATCCTCGCGTATTCGAAGTTCCACGGCCGCGAGATCTCGATCGAGCTGACCAAGGAAGCGCTGAAGGACCTGCTGACCGTGCAGAACCGGCAGATTTCGGTGGAGAACATCCAGAAGACCGTCGCCGACTTCTACAACATCAAGGTCGCCGACATGTATTCGAAGAAGCGTCCCGCGAACATCGCGCGGCCGCGGCAGATCGCGATGTACCTCGCGAAGGAACTCACGCAGAAGAGCCTGCCGGAAATCGGCGAGCTGTTTGGCGGGCGCGATCACACCACCGTGCTGCATGCGGTGCGCAAGATCGCCGATGAGCGCAGCAAGGACGCGCAGCTCAATCACGAGCTGCACGTGCTGGAACAGACGCTGAAGGGCTGAGCGCGCGGCGCGCTTGATAATTCGGCCTCCGCCCCAATTTAAGGGGGGCGGTTCGGTTTTGAGGCACAATACTGGTTTGACCGCCCCGGTGGTGGCGGGCCAAGAGCCCGGCTGGCGGGGCGCTGCGAGGCTGCTGCGCTGCAGGCCGTTACTCAACGAAGGAACTCTATGCAACTGGTCAAGACCGAACGAGACACCCTCCTCAGGCCGCTGCAAACGGTCAGCGGCATCGTCGAACGCCGCCATACGTTGCCGATCCTCGCCAACCTGCTGATCACCAAGAACGGCTCGGACGTTTCGTTCCTGTCGACCGACCTGGAACTGCAGATCACCACGCGCGCCGATTTCGGCGTCGGCGGCGACCAGGTCGCGACCACCGTCGCGGCGCGCAAGCTGCTCGACATCCTGCGCGCGATGCCTGACGGCCAGGTCACGCTGTCGCTCGCCGACAAGCGCCTCACCGTTCAATCCGGCAAGAGCCGTTTCGCACTGCAGACGCTGGCGGCCGACGAGTTCCCGACCGTCGCGCAGGCGAAGGATTTCGGCGCGACCCTCACCGTCCCGCAGAAGTCGTTCCGCCAGCTGCTCGGCATGGTGCACTTCGCGATGGCGCAGCAGGACATCCGCTACTACCTGAACGGCATGCTGCTCGTCGTCGACGGCGACCAGCTGATGGCCGTGGCCACCGACGGCCACCGCCTCGCGTTCTCGTCGATGAAACTCGAAGGCGGCACGTTCGGCCGCCAGGAAGTCATCGTGCCGCGCAAGACGATTCTCGAGCTGCAACGCCTGCTCGAAGACATCGACGACACCGTCACCATCGACATCGCGCAAACCCAGGCCAAGTTCACGTTTGGCCAGGTCGAGCTCGTGTCGAAACTCGTCGAGGGCAAGTTCCCCGACTTCCAGCGCGTGATCCCGAAGGCGCACAAGAATTCGTTCGAGATCGGCCGTGAAGAGCTGCAGCGTTCGCTGCAACGCGCGGCCATCCTGACCTCGGACAAGTTCAAGGGCGTGCGCTGCATCATCGCACCGGGCCAGTTGAAGATCATGTCGACCAACGCCGATCAGGAAGAGGCGCAGGAAGAACTGGAAATCGCCTACCAGGGCGATACCGTCGACATCGGCTTCAACGTCACGTATCTGCTCGACGTACTCGCGAACCTGAAGGTCGACACCGTGCAGGTGAGCCTCGGCGACGCCAGCTCGAGCGCACTGATCACGGTGCCCGAGAACGAAGAGTTCAAGTATGTCGTGATGCCGATGCGCATCTGACGCGCGCGACATCAAGACACACACCAGGGGGCGGCAAGCCCCTTTGGCGTTTTTATGGCGAACCGACAACCCGTCCCTTTGGTGCCTCACCGGTGCCTTGGACGGGCCAGGAAAACTGGAGCGGCCCGGCGTTTTCGCAAGGAAACGCACCATGCCGCCGCTTGAGTGGCCTCGCAGAACCGGAAGATATCCATGAGTGAACAGCACAATCCGCAACCCGATAACAGCAGCTACGGCGCTTCGTCGATCCAGATCCTCGAAGGTCTGGAAGCGGTGCGCAAGCGCCCCGGGATGTACATCGGCGACACGTCGGACGGCACCGGTCTGCATCACCTCGTGTTCGAGGTGCTCGACAACTCGATCGACGAAGCGTTGGCCGGGTACTGCAACGACATCCACGTGACGATTCACGCCGACAACTCGATTTCCGTGACCGACAACGGCCGCGGGATTCCGACCGACGTGAAGATGAACGACAAGCACGAGCCGAAGCGTAGCGCTGCGGAAATCGTGATGACCGAGCTGCATGCCGGCGGCAAGTTCGACCAGAACAGCTACAAGGTATCCGGTGGCCTGCACGGCGTGGGTGTGTCGTGCGTGAACGCGCTGTCGAGCTGGCTGCGCCTCACGGTGCGCCGTGACGGCAAGAAGCGGTTCATGGAGTTCCATCGTGGCGTCGCGCAGGATCGCGTGCTCGAGACGGTCGATGGCGTCGAAGTGTCGCCGATGCTGGTGACCGGTGACACCGAGAACCGCGGCACCGAAGTGCACTTCATGGCCGATCCGACGATTTTCGGCACGGTCGAGTATCACTACGACATCCTCGCGAAGCGGATGCGCGAGCTTTCGTTCCTGAACAACGGTGTGCGGATTCGCCTCACCGATCTTCGTTCGGGCAAGGAAGACGATTTCGCATTCGCCGGCGGTGTGAAGGGCTTCGTCGAGTACATCAACAAGACGAAGACCAACCTGCACCCGACGGTTTTCTTCGCCAACGGCGAGAAGGATGGCGTGGGCGTCGAAGTCGCGATGCAATGGAACGACAGCTACAACGAGAACGTGCTGTGCTTCACGAACAACATTCCGCAGCGCGACGGCGGCACGCACTTGACCGGCCTGCGCGCCGCGATGACGCGCGTCATCAACAAGTACATCACCGACAACGAAATCGCGAAGAAGGCGAAGGTCGAGACGACCGGCGACGACATGCGCGAAGGGCTGTCGTGCGTGCTTTCCGTGAAGGTGCCGGAGCCGAAGTTCAGCTCGCAGACGAAGGACAAGCTGGTGTCGTCCGAAGTGCGCGCGCCGGTTGAAGAAGTTGTGGCGAAGGCGCTGGAAGAGTTCCTGCTCGAAACGCCGATCGACGCGAAGATCATCTGCGGGAAGATCGTTGAGGCTGCTCGTGCACGTGATGCTGCGCGGAAGGCTCGCGAAATGACGCGCCGCAAGGGTGTGCTCGACGGCGTCGGCCTGCCCGGCAAGCTCGCGGACTGCCAGGAGAAAGACCCGGCGAAGTGCGAAATCTACATCGTCGAGGGTGACTCGGCAGGTGGGTCGGCGAAGCAAGGGCGTGACCGGAAGTTCCAGGCAATCCTGCCGCTGCGCGGCAAGGTGCTGAACGTCGAGAAGGCGCGCTACGACAAGCTGCTGTCGTCGGAACAGATCGTCACGCTCGTGACCGCACTCGGCTGCGGGATCGGCAAAGAGGATTACAACCTCGACAAGCTCCGCTATCACCGCATCATCATCATGACCGACGCGGACGTGGACGGTGCGCACATCCGGACGCTGCTGCTCACGTTCCTCTATCGCCAGATGCCGGACATGATCGAGCGCGGGTACGTGTATATCGCGCAGCCGCCGCTTTACAAGATCAAGGCGGGCAAGGACGAGCGGTATCTGAAGGATGACGTGGAGCTCAACGCGCACATGCTGCGGTTGGCACTGCAAGGGTCGGAGCTGGTGCCGGGTGAGAATGCGGCCGTGATTTCGGGCGATGCGCTTGGTGAGCTGGCGCGGTCGTATCTGCTGTCGAAGAGCGTGATCGAGCGGTTGAGCCGGTTGTATGACCCGGCCGCGCTTGAAGCGATCATGGACGGGGTGGTGATCGATCTGTCCAACGAGGCTTCTACGGAGGCTTCGGCTAAGGCGCTGCATGCGGCGCTGCATGATGAAGCGCTGAAGAACGAAGTGCGGGTCGTGCCTTCGTATGACCCGGTTCGCGAACAGCGGTCGCTGCATGTCGAGCGTACGCATCACGGCAACGTGCGGGTTTCGGTCATCGACCAGGAATTCCAGCACACGGCGGATTATCAGCAGCTCGTGACCACCGCGAATACGTTCAAGGGGCTTATTGGCGAAGGTGCGGTCATCAAGCGTGGTGAGCGCAGCATGGCTGTGAGCGACTTCAAGAGCGCGATGAAGTGGCTACTGGCGGATGCAGAGCGGAACGTTTCGAAGCAGCGGTATAAGGGGCTGGGCGAGATGAACCCCGGGCAGCTGTGGGAAACGACGATGGATCCGGCAGTGCGGCGACTGCTGCGCGTGCAGATCGAAGACGCGATTGCTGCGGATGGGATCTTCACTACCCTCATGGGGGATGATGTAGAGCCGCGGCGAGCGTTTATCGAGAGCAATGCGTTGCGGGCGGGGAATATTGATGTCTAAGGCCGTTGTAGATAAACGCATAACCTGAGAATCTGGGACCCATAAGTTGAGAAACTTATGGGTCTTTATTTGTTGATAGCACGTATGTGGCCATTGCAACGCCCCATTTTTCCGGAGACCTGTCCCTGAAAGGGACCAAGATTGCGCTGCCTTGACTTTGGTGACGCGTGCACCGGTGTCATCTGACGTGACGTTGTGTGGACGACGTTGTGCGCGCCGGGCATTTCTGGTATCACTAAAGCAGTTTGCTTGTGCCTCGTGCTGAGTGGTCCGGCCACCGGAACCGCAAATTCGCACGGTGCGCCCGGCGTGCAGCAATGTATCGCCGGACGGGTCAGCCATAGCATCGGCGCGCCCGCAGGAAACAGCCCGAGCCCTGTAGTCCGCCTTAGCACCGTAGCTTCAGCCGTTTTGAGGTCGCATTGGACGGTCGGTAGACTTTATTTTCAGGCTTGGGCGGGCTTGACGCTTCGCGGCGCTTGCCAGCCTGGGCAAAAAGCCCAGAATGGGAGGCAAAAGTGGGGTTTCAGGTCGAAAGCAAAAACGTGCCAGCGGTGGGCGCTTCGGCGACTGCCTCTCGGCTTGCGCATTGTTCTTGTGCCTCGTGCTGAGTGGTCCGGCCACCGGAACCGCAAATTCGCACGGTGCGCCCGGCGTGCAGCAATGTATCGCCGGACGGGTCAGCCATAGCATCGGCGCGCCCGCAGGAAGCTGACCTCCCTGGGCTTGGGGCAAGCGAACCAATGCGGCCCCGTACCCAACAAGAAGCAAAGGAATGGGCCCGCTCTACAAGAAGGTTTGTCGCACACCGAATCTGCGTAAAGCCGCTCGCGCTGTGCTTGCTAACGCCCTGAATTCAACGTCTGAGAGCACCCGTGACGAGGCGTCCAGCTTCCAACTGGCGCTCGACAAGCACCTTGCCGCGCTCCGCAAAGAGTTGGTCGCCGGTACCTTCAAATTTCCTCCGGCACACGGAGTTGCTGCCAAGAAGGCGAACAAGTCGACTCGTCGACCTATCGTCATCGCACCCATCAAATCCCGCGTTGTACAACGCGCTATCCTCGACGTGTTGAGTGGCCTGAAATTCGTAAAGGATGTTCAGAAGAAGTGGTTCAACTTCGGCGGTGTGGAAGATGGCGGCGTAGCGAAGGCTATCGCCCGCACGTACCAAGGTGCTATGCATTACCAGTATTACATTCGTACCGACATCAAGGACTTCTTCACGCAGGTTCCGAAGGACGCGCTGCTTGCAATAGTTACGGAGCATACCGACGACCCTCAGTTTGATGAGTTGCTGAAGAGCGCCATCCAGGTCGAGCTCGCGAACATCGCGGAACTGAAGGAGCACACAGACCTTTTCCCCCTGTCATCGCGTGGTGTCGCGCAGGGTTCTTGCCTCTCGCCCTTGCTATGCAATTTACTGTTGCATGACATCGATGAGCACCTCAACGGCGGCGACTGCATGTCGGTGCGCTACATCGACGACCTCATAATTTTCGCACCCAATCGAAGCCAAGCCTTCAAAAGGCTGAAAGAGCTCAAACAGGCACTCGACGAATTCAAACTCGATGCGTACGACCCACCGACGCGAGGTAAGGAGTCGGTCTCGTCGAAAGCGGCAGCGGGCGAGACGAAAAAGGGCTTCTCGTTTCTCGGCTGTGACATCTCACCTGAAGCCATCTCGCCAGGTAAGGCCGCTCGAAATTCATTGCTGGCGAAGGTGGATGTTCTCTGCCGAGGTGCGCTGGAAAGTGAGCGGCATCTCAATATCCGAGCAAGGATGCCACTACAGTTTGTGAAAGACCCTACAATGCTGGGCACTTACTGGCGCATCTCGAATACTGTTCGAGCGTGGGGTGCCGCATTCTCGTTCTGCACTGACCAACGTATTTTCAGGCAGTTGGATGCTGAAGTTGAAAAGAGACTGACCGGCCTACGCCAACAATGGCACATCAAGGCGAAGTCGCTAAGTCCTGCAGACCGTCAACGCCTTCTCGGGATACACCTCCTCGACGATACCGCCTTCAAGACTGAATTTGCCGAGATGGTGTCATCGCGCGCCGGGACAAACGGGCAAAACAACTCAGCGAAATGACAGCAAACAAGAAGCGCTCCCGGTCACCGCGAACGAAGCCGCCTCAGGGGCATCGAGGAGCTGCCCCGGGCCCGCTCGGACTCAATTTTTCTGTGCCCGTGGCATACCGAAATCTAGTCAAATTGATGTAAATGTCCTGTTTTCTCAAATATTCACGGGTTGTGGATTCAAAGCTTTGGGTACGGCACGGGGTCGCGTCGGTCACGAACCGGACGGGTCCTCCGTGTGGCAGTGGTAATACGAACGTATTGATTTCGGGAATTTAAACAACATGCTTTCCTTCGCACCTGGCTCGCGTGCCGTCATCCGTGATGAGGAATGGCTCATTCGCCGTGTTGACCCCACGACCGACGGCGGCTCGTTGTTGACATGCGACGGCGTCTCAGCACTTGTTCGAGGTCAGTCAGCGCTGTTTCTGACGGAACTGGAGGACGCAATCGAGGTCCTCGACCCAGCGGAAACCGAGCTGGTGCCTGACACAAGCCCCACGTACAACGCAACGGTCCTGTACCTCGAAAGCATGCGCCGCCGTGGGATGGCGAACGACGCACGCATCCATCTTGGGCATCGTGGCGTGATGAACGTCGTACCGTATCAGCTTGACCCTACGCTCCAGGCCCTGCATCAACCACGTTCACGCATCCTCATTGCCGATGCAGTTGGTCTCGGTAAGACACTCGAAGCGGGAATACTTGCCACCGAGCTGATTCAGCGTGGGCGTGGCAAACGCATCCTCGTTGTCACGCAGAAGGCGATGCTTACGCAATTCCAAAAGGAATGGTGGAGTCGCTTCACCATACCGCTGGTCCGCCTCGATTCTGTGGGCCTTGCGCGAGTGCGCAACCGGATTCCGACGAACCATAACCCGTTCAATTATTTCGACCGCAGCATCATCTCCATCGATACGCTCAAAAGCAATCTTGAGTATCGGAATTATCTTGAGAACGCGTGGTGGGACATCATCGTCATCGACGAATGCCATAACGTTGCCGCGCGGGCAGGCGAAGGCGGTCTGTCTCGACGTGCACGCCTGGCGCGGCTGCTGTCCAGCCGCTCGGATACGCTCATCCTGCTGTCCGCGACGCCTCATGATGGCTCCGCTCGCAGCTTTGCGTCGCTGATGAGCCTGCTGGACCCGACAGCTATTCCCGACCCGGATAACTACACGCCGGAGGATTTTCGCAGCAAGGGTTTGGTTATCCGTCGATTCAAGAAGGACATCAAGGACCAGGTGCAATCGGATTTCCAGGAGCGCCGGACGCTCAGTCTGCGTCAGGATGCTAGTGCGGAGGAGGAGGCCGCATACCGAGCGCTGCTCGAAGTGCCTTTCACGCAGGGCGGCCAGAAGAACGGGGGGCGCCAGCAGGAACTGCAGCGCGTCGGCATGCAGAAGGCGCTGTTCTCAAGCCCGGCAGCGGCCCTCAAGTCAACCGACAGGCGCATTGCGGTGTTGCGGAACAAGTCCGGTCCTACGCCCGAAGAACTGTCCGAGGTAGAGGGTCTTGAAGTCCTGGCTGATGCGCTCGAAGTGCTCGTCAATGACTCCACTGCGCGCAGCTTCAGCAAGTACCAGCGACTGCTAGAACAGCTGCGTTCAGACGAGTTCGGGTGGCGGCCGCGTAGCGCAGATGACCGTCTGGTCATCTTCTCCGAGCGTATCGACACACTGGAGTGGCTGCAAAGACAGCTTACCGTCGACCTCCAGCTCGAGTCGAATCAGCTGGCCGTATTGCATGGCGGCTTGCCGGATACCGACCAGCAGTCAATGGTCGAGCGCTTCGGTCGCAAAGAGGACGCGCTACGTGTGTTGCTGTGTTCCGACGTCGCGAGCGAAGGTTTGAATCTGCATTACTTCTGCCATCGCCTCGTGCACTTCGACCTTCCCTGGTCACTGATGGTGTTCCAGCAGCGCAATGGTCGCGTGGACCGGTACGGGCAGAAGCATCAGCCGAACATCCTCTATCTGTTTACCGAAACGGTGAACGAAAAGATTCGTGGTGACCTGCGTATCCTCGAAATTCTGCAGGCTAAGGACGACCAGGCGTACCAGAATCTCGGTGACCCGTCGGCCTTTCTCAACGTTTTCGACCCGGACAAAGAAGAGGCCAAAGTCGCCGATTTCATGGCAGATGGAATGCAACCAGAGGAAGTTGAGGCCCAGCTCGACCAAAATGCCGCGAACGAAGGTACTAATGAAGACGGGGGCGATTGGCTTATGCAGCTCTTTGGTGGTGACACGGACAGTGCAGATAGTCGCGCGAACCAAACGCCCGCTACGCCTGCCGGTAGCAGTCTCGACCAGATTGACGACCGCGCATCACTGTTCCAAAGTGATTTCCACTTCGCGAAGACTGCCCTTACGCAGCTTAATCAAGGGCAGACGCTGTGCGACTGGACCTCGCACGAAGAGGAACAGGTCATCGCGTTGACCGCCCCACGCGACCTGCAGGAACGCCTGCGGCAGCTCCCTCGTGAAGTGCAAGCCGACAACGACCATTACACGCTTTGTGCCAACACGATGCGTATGATGGACGCAATTGAAATCGCCCGTCAGGCGCGCTCCGAAGAAGAAACATGGCCGCAGCAGCACTACCTATGGCCGCAGCATCCCATTATGGAGTGGCTTGGTGACCGGGTACTCACGCACTTCGGTCGTCACAAGGCGCCGCTGCTGCAAAGCCACAAGCTTGCGCCCGATGAACAAGCGTTCATCCTGATGAGCCTGATTCCGAACCGAAAAGGCCAGCCACTGCTGGTCGAATGGCAGGTAGCCTGCCGCAACGGCGACGACGCGTTCGCGTTGGAATCGTTCGATGCTTTCATCGAACGTGCGGGTATCCGCGCAGGTGGTCTGCCAAACCGTGGAGAAACGCTCGCGCTGCAAGCTCTCCAAGCGAAGATGCAGCAAGCGCTGCCACTGGCAGTGAAATACATGCACGAGTTCATGGTGGAGCGCCAGCAGACCTTCTCCGCTGACATGCAGGCGAGGCTGAAGGACACTCTTGGCGAGCTGGAGCGCCTGCAGGGGCGGCAGATGGAACAGCTTTCGCTGAATCTGGAAAAGCAGCTCGAAACCGTCAAGCAAGGCCGCTTCGAGCGACGCAGCCAGCAAATCCACAAAGTATTTGATGATTACCGCCGCTGGGTGGAGGACACCCTGACCACCGAACCACGGCCCTGGATTCAGGTACTGGCCGGTGTGTGCCATCCCCAAGCTGCCGGAGTTTGACCATGCCCGTACTCGACGCCGTACAGACCTTCGCTGGCATCAGCAACGAAAACGAGTTCTACAGCCACACGTACCTAACCGCGGTATTCAAGGACGATATCAGGGACCGTTTGGCCGACTGGGACGCAGAAGAAACGCAGCACGCTGGCGATGAAGCTCACCGCGCTCCATACAAGCGGCTGCAGGGCTGGGCGCAGCGCTGGTTTGCTCTACGTGGTCAGGTTACGCGTGGCCGTGATGAACATGAGCGCTGGCAGCTTTTGATGGAGTTGCAGTCTGGCCTGTTACGGGCGCTCGGCTATCGCCAGCCGCCGCGCACGGTCACGCTGCACGAGTTTGTCAACGGGTTACCAGTGCCGGTCTGGGATGTGCAGAGCACGCGCCTCGCCATCATTCCGGCCTACCGTCCCGGTGCGGAAGACGACGACCTACTCGACCAGCAGCTCACTACCTTCCATTACGGAGGTGAGCCGGTGCCCGCCGAGTTGCGCGGTGAGACATGGGCGACGATGCTGTCCAACGCCGTGTTCGGCGCTGACAACCCGCCCCGTTATGTCCTGCTGGTTGGCCTCGATGAATGGCTGCTGCTCGACCGCTACAAGTGGCCGAATAACCGTGCTCTGCGATTCAACTGGGCCGACATACTCGACCGCAAGGACGCGGACACTCTCAAAGCATGCGCGGCGCTGCTGCATCGGGATTGCCTCGCCCCCAGCGAGGGTAGTAGTTTGCTTGAGAGCCTGGATAGCAATGCACACAAGCATGCGTTCGGCGTCAGCGAGGACCTTAAATATGCACTGCGTGAGGCCATCGAAATTCTTGGTAACGAGGCCGCGCGCCAGCTCGATGAACTCGCCACGGGCAGCAAGAAGAGCATTTACTCCGGCGCCTACAAGCTCGACGCTGGCGCGCTGAGTCTCGAATGTTTGCGGCTCGTATACCGGCTGCTCTTCATGTTTTACATCGAAGCGCGCCCAGAACTGGGCTATGTGCCAATCCAGAAGAGCGAGGTCTACCTCAAGGGTTACAGCCTCGAAAGCCTGCGCGACCTAGAGATGCAGCCGCTCACCACACAACACGCACGCGAGGGCAGATACTTTGACCTGACGCTGCGGCGCCTGTTCAGGCTGGTCGCCCATGGCTGCGGTATGAAGAACCAGCATCATTTGCACGAAGTGGCCCAAGGTGCGATGGATATCTTTGCGCTAGCGCCGCTCGACAGCCGCCTGTTCGACGATAGCACCATGCCGCTGCTCGATAAGGTGCATTTCCCGAATGAGGTGTGGCAGCACGTCATCCGCCTGCTGTCGCTCAGCAAAGCGCAGGGAAAGGGCCGTCGCCTCGGCCGCGTGAGCTACCAGATGCTCTCCATCAACCAACTTGGTGCGGTGTACGAGGCGCTGCTCAGCTACCGCGGCTTCTTTGCCGAAGAAGACCTGTATGAAGTCAAACCCGCGCCGAAGAAGGCAAGCGCAACCAGCAGTGGTGACGATGAGGACGGCAACGATGGCGTCGGCGACGACGACACTAAGAGCGGCAGCTCGCGCGTGAGCGATTCCGATGCCGACAAGCTCGAAAACGCCTGGTTCGTGCCACGCAGCCGCATCGACGAATACCGCGACGACGAGAAAGTCTACGACGTCAACGAGAGCGGCCGTCGCAAGCTGCGGATGTATCAGAAGGGCGCATTTATCTACCGGCTGGCCGGCCGAGACCGACAGAAGAGTGCAAGCTACTACACGCCCCAGGTACTTACGCAGTGCCTGGTGAAATACGCGCTCAAGGAGCTGCTGGTCAGCGAGCGCGTGAAATGCGCCGACGATATTCTGACGCTTACGATATGTGAACCCGCAATGGGAAGCGCGGCGTTCCTGAACGAAGCGGTCAATCAGCTGGCGGAAGCCTACCTGGAGCGTAAACAGGCTGAACTCAAGCAACGCATTCCGCACAATATGTACCCGCAGGAACTGCAGAAGGTGCGCATGTACATGGCGGACCGCAATGCGTTCGGCGTGGACCTGAACCCCGTCGCGGTTGAGCTGGCCGAGGTATCTATCTGGTTGAACGCCATTTACGGTGACGAGGACGAGCAAGGCAGGCCGTTGCCAGCACGTGTGCCCTGGTTCGGTTACCAGCTCTTTACCGGTAACAGCCTCATCGGCGCGCGTTATCGGGTGTTCAAAGCCACCGCGCTGGTCAAGGGCGCGAAGCCTATGTGGCACGAAGAGGCACCACGTCGGGTGACTGCGGAAGTCCCGCGCCAGGCGGATGAAATCTGGCACTTCCTGCTGCCCGACCCCGGCATGGCGAATTACACCGACAAGGACGCAAAGAAACTCTACCCGGAAGACTTCAAGCGCCTTCAGGCTTGGCGCAAGGCCTTCACTGCGCCGCTGGCCGCCTTCGAGATTGCGCGCCTGCAGCAACTCAGTGCGCGGGTGGACGAACTGTGGGCGGAGCATACCAGGGCACTCGCACGTGACCGAGACCGTACCGAGGACGCGCTGGATGTGTGGCCGCACAAGGCGGATGTAAAGCAAATCGGCGCCAGCCATATTAGCCGTGCCGAGAAAGACACCATTCGCCGTGAAGGTTTGTTGAACGAAGACGGCGACCTTGCGACGCCCTTCCGGCGCCTAAAGCTGGTGATGGACTACTGGTGCGCACTGTGGTTCTGGTCCATCACCGAATCCGTTCAACTACCGAGCCGTGAGCAATGGTGGATGGAGATTGGAGCCATCCTCGAAGGCAACGTGTTGGACGTGTCCCAACAATTTGGCTTGGACCTGCAACCTACCGAACTCGAGCAACCGCAAGGGGTGATGCCGGAGGTTCAGGGCAGCCTGATTGGTTTCGAGACCCAACTGCCTCTGACTGAGTCGGCAGCACAGCCGAAGTTACACGACAAGTTTGGGCAGCTGCGTATCAGCAGGTTACGCCAGCACTTCCCGCGTGTGACAACGGTGGAAGCCATCACCGACGCGCGTCGTTTCATGCACTGGGAGCTGTGTTTCGCGGATGTGCTCCTGCGCAAAGGCGGCTTTGACCTGATACTCGGGAATCCACCCTGGATTAAGGTGAACTGGAACGAAGCGGGTATCTTGGGCGAGCACAATCCCATCTTCGCGATTCGCAAAATCAGTGCGAGCGACCTGGCCAAGCTCCGGGCGGAAGCCTTTAGCGAGACTCCTGGATTGCAGGCCGCGTGGACCGAGGAGTTGGAAGAAGCAGGGGGCATGCAGAATTTTCTCAATGCTGTCCAGAATTACCCACTGCTCCAAGGCATGAAGGCCAATCTGTACAAGTGCTTCATGCCGCTGGCCTGGGGGTTGAACGGAGCGCATGGTGTGACTGGGCTACTACACCCGGAGGGCCCGTACGACGACCCTGAAGGTGGCGCATTGCGTGAGGTGGTGTATCGGCGACTGCGGCGGCATTTCCAGTTTGTTAACGAGGCACACTTATTTGCTGAAGTCCACAACCTCACTAGGTACAGCATCAACATTTATGGTGCTACGCTGACTCAGCCTGACTTCGACCAGCTGGCAAATCTGTTCGTGCCGGCCACAGTGGACGCGTGCTACCAGCACGACGGCCAAGGTGTGGTCGGTGGTTACAAGAACGAGGCCGGCCAGTGGAACACTGGCGGCCACCACGACCGCATCGTGCGCGTGGATGAGAAGGCGCTTACCATTTTCGCCCAACTGTATGACGACCCGGGTACGCCGCCGCTACGCGCACGTCTGCCGGCGTTGCACGCCGGTGCACTGAACAGCGTTCTCGCGAAGCTGGCGGCCTATCCGCGTCGCTTGGCCGACTTTAAAGGGGGCTATTTTTCGACGCAGCAGTGGAACGAAAAGCTGGCACAGGATGATGGCACCATCACGCGTCGGCCGGCTAGCGACAATGGCTTTGCCACTTTGCCGGAAGACCTGGTCCTTTCAGGGCCGCACTTCTTCGTTGGAATTCCCTTCAACAAGACTCCATTTAAGGCATGTACATCCAACAAGGCATATGCTCAGTTGGACCTTGAAACCTTGCCTGACGACTACCTTCCGCGCACTAACTATCGACCGATGGCCGACCGCGAGGAATACTTGCGTCGTACGCCAAGGGTGAGCTGGGTCGAGGAAGGGGAAACGCAGGGGCGTCTGGTGACGGAGCTTTTCAGATTAGTAAATCGGGAAATGATTGGACCAGCTTCAGAGCGAACGCTGATTACGACTCTTGTTCCCCCCGGACCGGCACACATCAACACCCTACTTGGTCACGCGTTTCAAAGTAATCAGCATTTATGCGGTGCATTAGCCTATACGCATTCTCTGCTCGCCGATTTTCGTGTGAAGTCAACCGGTATGGGACACGCCAATACAACTCTTGTAGGCCAATTGCCCATACCGGATACTTGGGCCCCAGATGTTGTTGGGAGAGCCTTGTCGCTCAATTGCTTGACCAACCATTACGCGCCGCTTTGGGAGGCAGTGTATGACTTTGCGTTTTCGGAGCAGAGCTGGAGCCAACCCGATAACCAACGCTTGCCACAGGAATTCTGGCAGAATCTCACGAGCACATGGACACGAGATTGCGCTTTGCGTAGCGATTACGCACGTCGCATGGCGCTAGTCGAAATCGACGTGCTAGTCGCGCAGGCGCTGGGTCTCACACTCGATGAACTTCTGCTTATCTACCGCGTGCAATTTCCGGTGATGCAGGGTTACGAGCGTGACACCTGGTACGACATCAACGGCCGTATTGTCTTCACCATCAGTAAGGGTCTTGCCGGGGTCGGCCTGCCACGCAAGGGGGCCCGCAGCACGCCGAAGATGCGCATCGTAACGCCCGACGGCAAGTCGCGCGAAGACAATTTCGGCTGGGAAGACCTATGGGCCTATGCTGATGCAGAGGCGGGCGATAGCGAGGATGTCGCCAAAGTTGGCGGCAGGCCGAAGGTTCCGGATGGCACGGCCATTACGCAATGGGTAACCGACGACACGCTTCCGGGCGGCCCGCGCATCGTTGAGCGTACCTATGTAGCGCCCTTTGCTCGAGCCAATCGCGAGGACGACTATCGCGCCGCGTGGGCGGCTTTTGCGCCACTGTCGATGGTTGAGGGTGAGTAACCGAATCGACCCAAACCGACGCCTCGGAAGAGCAACCCCACATATCGAAGCAAAACAATGCTGCCTTCGCTGCTCGCAAGAGATATTCAGACTGGCCTGAAGCAGTTTCTAATATCGACGTATGAACCGGCCGACTCGTTCACTCACGGCCTGATGAGCCGTTTTGTTGACGGCGAGGATAACTGGCTCAAGGGACCCTACGTGCAAATTGGCCTGCCGTTCAGCGCCGGCACGGCAGGCCACAAGTTTTTCTCAACCTTCGACACGCAGTACGAAGGTTTCAGCCACCAGGAGCGAGCCTGGGAGCGGCTCGCCAGTAACCGCAAGGCTCTCAGTGCGCTCGTCGCGACCGGCACCGGCAGCGGTAAGACAGAGTGTTTCCTGTATCCGGTGCTCGACCACTGTGCCCGTGCGCGTCGGGCCGGCGAAACGGGCATCAAGGCGCTGGTCATCTACCCAATGAACGCATTGGCGTCGGACCAGGCGCACCGTATCGCTGAACTGGTGGCTAAGGTGCCCGCCTTCGCAGGACTACGTGTCGGCCTGTATGTCGGCGGACAGATAGCATCTCCCGGTCAGGGGACCGTGATGACGCCCAATAGCGTCATCACCGACCGCGAAACGCTACGCAAGAATCCGCCGGACATCTTGTTGACCAACTACAAGATGCTCGATTACCTAATGCTGCGCCCGAAGGACCGGCAGCTCTGGGCGTCCAACACACCGACCACGCTGCGGTACGTCGTGGTCGATGAACTACACACGTTCGATGGTGCCCAAGGTACGGACTTGGCACTACTGCTGCGCCGTTTGCGCGCCCGACTTAAGGTTCCCGATAACCACCTCATCTGTGCCGGCACGTCGGCAACGCTCGGTGGTGCGTCAGATACCAGCCTGCTGCGGCAGTACGCCGAAGAGATATTCGGGGCAGTCTTCCCGGAAGAATCAGTCATCACCGAAAACCGACAGTCGATGGTTGCATTCCTCGAGGACTCGACGGTCGATTACATGTTTGCCTACCGGCAGGAGGTGGTGAAGCAGCTTGACCCGGCTCACTATGCTTCGCCCGAGGCGGCAGTGGCGGCATGGTTTCCATTGTTTTTCATTGGCGTGGCTGCGCCGGCGGATGTAAACGATGCTGCATGGCGCGAAAAGCTTGGAGCACTGCTCAAGTACCACCAGTTGTTTGTCAACTTGCTTAAGCTCGCCAAAGACGGCACCGTCAGCTATCCAGACCTGACTGATGCCTTCGCGCGCAGCATGCCAGCGGCGACCAGCGATGAAGTCAGCAAGGTGACCGACGCACTGCTTGTGCTCGTTGCCTGGGCGCGCCGGGAACACGGTCTACCGCTAGTCACGCTCCGCATCCAGCTCTGGATGCGCGAGCTGCGGCGCATGGTTGGCAAGCTCAGCACCGTTCCGGAAGAAGTCAAGCTGCGCAGTGAGCGCGACCTGCCGGGCGAGCGTGATGGCGTATATCTGCCCATGGTGCAGTGCAGCCAGTGTCGTACGACTGGATGGCTGTCTCGTCTGGTTCAAGGCAGTTCGCGTTTGTCCGTCAAACTCGACGAGATTTACAACACATGGTTTGCGCGCCGACCGGAAGCTACGCGACTGTACGCTTCTGCGAGTATCGGGGTGAACAACCGTGTTGACGGCACGCACAGGTGTGTATGCGTGTCCTGCGGGACCATGCAGTCGTCCGGCGACGCTTGCGTTGCTTGTGGTTACCAGGAGCTTCTGGAAGTCTTCCAGGTGATGTCCCAGCGTACCCAGATGCGCGGCGAAGCTCAGTTCACACTGCACGACACTACGTGCCCGGCATGCGGAGAAGACGACAGGCTGCTTCTGCTCGGTGCCAGAAACGCGACGCTTGGCTCGCAGATTGTGGAATCCAGCTGGGCTAGCGTATACAACGACGATAAGAAACTCATCGCGTTTTCGGATTCGGTGCAGGACGCCGCACACCGCGCCGGATTCTTCGGTGCCAGGACGTTCATGAACAACATCCGCACGGCCTTGGCCCATGTGATGGATGAACTCCAGATGCCTGTCATGCCCTGGAGTCAGTTTCTGAGTAAGGTGGAGCAGCGCTTCGGAACCGACAACTCGATGCTGTTTATGCCGCCGGAGCGACTGGTGTCGGAATTCATTGCGCCGAACATGACCTGGCAGCGCGACTGGGCCGTGGAACTGCTGCAGCATCAGCGCCTGCCAGCCGAGAGCAAGCTACCCGAGCGCGTGAAAAAACGCTTTCTCTGGCAGGCCTACAGCGAGATGACGTACCACAGCCAGCGCGGTCGTACACTCGAGCGGACTGGCAAGGCAGTGCTGTCGGTACCGTGGGGGGACATCGAGGCAGTAGCTGCCAGGCTGACCTCCGCCTTTAGCGAGCAGTATGGTCTTCGCGACCTGACGGTACACACCGTGAGCCAGTGGCTGTGGGGCATGCTCACCCACATGCGCCGACGTGGTGGGGTGATGCACCCGGAGTTTGTCACTTACGCGGGCGACGGCAAGACATGGGGATTGGTCAATCTGGGCGGACGCTCGGAGTGGATGCCTGGCATAGGCGATTACACCGCCCGGCCAATATTCCTGACCCTCGGGACGCAGAGCGGGTTCGACAAACTGACCAACCCACGACGGTCGACCTGGTACGACCGCTGGGCCTACGTAGTGCTGGGACGTGACACACTTCTGCCAAATGGCATCGCACCGGACCTGTACAAGGTTGCTCTCCCTGTTCTGCGAGACGCAGGCCAGTTGGTGATGACGCCGCATCATCAGGGTGAAACCTGGGCGCTGAATCCAGACCGTCTTTGCCTGTACCTGAACGTCGCATTTATCTCGACCGATGGTAGCAAGCGGCGGTTGTCCGTACCGAGCGACTGCGTGGAGCACCTCCTCGGCATGCCATGCCTTGATGCACCGGAATTCACCTACGAGTTGCAGGTAACGGACGCCGCGAGCTGGTGGGCAAAGCGCTTCAGTCAGGCGAAATTGCGACGGGTCATTGCTGCTGAGCACACCGGTCTGCTCGAGCGCAACGAGCGCGAGAACCTGGAAAGCCGGTTCAAGAGCAAACAGCCAAAGCCGTGGTACGAAAACCTGCTCTCGGCCACGCCGACGCTCGAAATGGGGGTGGACATCGGTGACCTCTCGTCCGTGATGCTGTGCTCGGTGCCGCCGAACCAGGCAAGCTTCCTGCAGCGCATTGGTCGCGCGGGGCGTCGCGACGGTAATGCGATGGCGACGACGTTGGCTGATGGTGCTAGCCCGCACGACCTGTACTTCTTTGCCGAAACCGCTGAGATGCTCAGTGGCGAGGTGGCGCCGCCGGGGGTATTTCTGGGTGCTGCAGAGGTTCTTCGCCGCCAGTTGTTCGCCTTCTGTATGGACGACTGGGTTGCCAGCCTGACCAATGCCAACGCCCTGCCGGAGAAGACCTCGCAAGCACTCGATGCGATGGAACAGGTAAAGCTTGACCGCTTCCCGTACGTGTTGCGCGATTACGCTCTCCAGCACGAGCAGCGATTGCTCGAAGGTTTTATCAGCCTTCTCCCGGCAGCTATCAGGAACAATGACGCAGTCTGCGCGCGGCTGACTGACTTCATGCGGGGAGAGGGCGAGTCTGATGGCTTGAACCTCAGGCTGCTGAAGTCCCTGAGCGAGTTGCTTGATGAGCGCCGCACCTACAAGAAACGCAAGGACGAACTCGATAAGCTCAAAACCAAGCTCCAGCAGCGCCCACAAGATGAGGCCACGCGCGAAGAAATCGACCTGCTGCTGCGCGAGCGCGACAAGCTGCTCGAACTTATCAAGGAAATCAACGGGCGCGACCTGCTTAACACGTTGACCGATGCGGGGCTGATTCCAAACTACGCGTTCCCCGAATCTGGCATCGAGCTGAAGTCAGTGCTGTGGCGCAAGCGCGGCTCGGACGAACCCGGCCAGGGGGGATATGTGACCCTGAATACGCTCAAGTACGAACGCCCTGCCCAATCGGCACTGTCCGAGTTCGCGCCGGAAAACCGCTTTTACGCGAACCAGCGTCGAGTTGAGGTCGACCAGATAAACATGAGTCTGGCGAGGACAGAACCGTGGCGCTTCTGCCCGTCGTGCCATCACATGCAGAGTCTGGACATCGAACCGGACACCCATATGGCTTGTCCACGCTGCAGCGATGCAATGTGGGCCGATGCCGCACAGAAGCGCACGCTGTTGCGCTTCAAGCAGGCTATCGCGAACAGCAACGACCTCAAGGTCCGTATCGACGACAGTGTTGAGGACCGTGAGCCGAAGTTTTATGTCCGGCAACTGATGGCGGATTTCGCGCCAGAGAATGTACGCAAGGCTTGGAAAATCAGTACGGGCCAGTTGCCATTCGGTTTCGAGTTCATCGACCGTGTGACCTTCCGCGATGTCAATTTCGGCGAGCTGGCCAAGAACGGCGAAACCTTCAAGGTAGCTGACAAGGCATCAATGCGCCCCGGATTCAAGCTGTGCCGATATTGCGGCAAAGTACAGAAGCCGCCGAGGCGTAATGGCGATGCGACGGAACAGAATCACAGCTTCGATTGCCCGAAGCGGGAAAGTAATGACCCGGCGGACCTGCTCGAGTGCCTGTATCTGTATCGCGAATTCGAATCCGAGGCGCTTCGTATCCTGGTGCCATACACCAAGAACGGTGTCGATGAGCGGGTGGTCCAGTCCTTTATGGCCGCGGTTCAGCTCGGCCTGAAAAAGCGCTATGGCGGCAAGGTTGACCACCTACGCATGGTGCTCCAAGACGAACCCGGCAAGGACGGCGGGCCACGTCGCTTCTACGTCATGCTGTACGACTCGGTGCCGGGCGGCACGGGTTACCTGCAGGAGCTGCTGGAGCAAGGCGCAAAGACGTTGGGGGACGTGTTGCGCATGGCGTTGCAGGCGGTCACTGCCTGCTCGTGCAATAACGACCCGGAGAAGGATGGTTGCTACCGGTGCGTCTACCAGTACCGCCTTGGCCGCAACATGGAGCTGGTCTCGCGCGATATGGCGAAATCGGTCCTGGGCGAACTGGTGGGCTCGCTCGACAAGCTTCAGTCCGTCGAAACCATCTCCGACATCTACATCAACCCAAATTTCGACTCCGTCCTGGAAGCCCGTTTCCTGGAGGGATTGAAGCGCCTCAGTGGTATCGGCGGCCTGCCAGTCATCAAGCTAGTGCAGGACGTGGTGAACGGCAAGACGGGTTACGTGCTCGAGGTCGGCAGCCAGCGATACAAGATTGAACCGCAATGCAATCTGGGTAGCAACGAGGGAGTGGCCATAGCCAGCAAACCGGACTTTGTCATCTGGCCGTGGTCGACGACGTCAACCATGCGCCGGCCCATTGTTGTGTTTTGCGACGGCTGGACTGACCACCAGAAATGCCTGGGGCCCGACGCGGCCAAACGCAGCGCCATCGTGGCAAGTGGTCGGTATTGGGTCTGGTCCGTGACGCACAACGATGTAGCGGCCGCACTCAAGGGTGACCTTGAAACTGACCTCGACTCTCCGCTGGTGTCAATGGCACGCCACCACGGTATCAAGCCGCCACCGAACGTTCCGCGTGCCCAGGAAAAAGCCTTCACTCACCATGCTTTGGCCCGCTTACTCGCCTGGCTGGCGACGCCCGCTTCGCTGGAGGATGACCCTGGACTCAAGCAGTTGCAGCGTAATGCCTTGTGGCTGGGCTTCTTGATGGTGCCGAGCACCCGGGAAGATGCAGCTGCTTGTGAACAGGTGAAGGGGCAATGGGCACGCCGCCTGCCGGAGCATGTTCACGCACCTGGCAATGGATATGTCCCAAGCATCTCGAAGTCGCAGGATGTGCTGTGCCACCAATTAGGCAACTGGCCGATGACTATTGCCCAGAAAGGGTTTGAGAGCACATCCAATTGGGCTGCACCGGGCGTACTGGTTCTGGAAGACATGAGCGTCGATAACGAGGAAGTCCTACATACGGCCTGGCGCCAGTGGCTGCACGTGTTCAACACGACCCAGACGCTGCCGGCCATGTGGCTAGTGACGACTTCTGGCCTGGATGCCCATGATTACGATGTGCTCAAGCCGTTTCCGGCGCAAGATGTCATGCCAGCCCAGCTAGCGTCTGCGGCTGCACTGGGTGGTGCGTGGCAGGAGGCGCTAGGGCGGGCGTTTGACGAGATGAAGGCAGGTTTGCAAAAGCTCGCGCAGGCTGGTGCACCGGTGCCCGTGACAGGACTTGAGCTCGTCAACGAGAAGGGTAAAGTTGTCGCAGATGGAGAGCTCTGCTGGAGCGGCCAGAAGCTCGTGGTGCTGCGCAATGACCAGTCCGACATGGTGGACGAATGGGCTGCACAGGGCTGGACGGTGCTTGTTCTCGATGAATCCATGACCCGTATCGACGACACCGACTGGGTGACTGTGGTTGCCGCCAAGCTTGACCTCAACATGCCGAACGAGGAGTCTCAGTGAGTCTGAAGCCGAAGGTTGCCCTGAGCAGCGAATTCCTGGTACAGCTGGCCAGGCTGCCGTCCAACATCCACACAAAGGTTCTGAAGTGGGCTATCGGGTTTCAGACTAACCCGACCAGTTCTGGTACCAACTACGAGAACATCAAGGGTGCGCGTGACCCGAACCTTAAGTCGGTCCGCGTGGACGGCGACTGGCGTGGCATTGTTTTCAAGCCGTCGTCCGGCGACGTCTACGTGCTGCTCTACGTGGGGCCGCACGACGAAGCGTATCGCTGGGCGGAGAATCGCAAGCTCACCATCAACCCGGTCACGGGTGCGATGCAGCTGGTAACGTTTGAGAATGTGGCGGAGCAGGCTCCGGCAACTGATGGACTACCGCCTGCTGCAGTGTCGCCAACACATGCTGCACCGGTGACGTCGCCTTTGTTTGCCAAGTTTGATGACCGGGAGCTGATGAGCCTGGGTGTCCCGCAAGAACTGCTGGGGGATGTGCGCGCTATTACCAGTGATGCTGAACTGGATGCTATCCAGGCACGCTTGCCGGTCGAGGCATACGAGGGGCTGTTCCTCGTCGCGGCTGGCGATACGATTTCGCAGGTTCTGATAGCGCGGGAAAGCCGCGTCGACAACGTCATCGATACTCAGGACTTTGCAGCCGCACTGGCTACGCCGGAGTCGCAATCCCGATTCATTGTCGTGGACGATGACGAGGCGCTCGCGGCTATTCTGAATGCGCCGCTCGCGCAGTGGCGCGTCTTCCTGCATCCGTCGCAGCGCAAGCTCGCCGAGAAAAAGTTCGGTGGTCCTGCTCGCGTCCTAGGTGGCGCCGGTACGGGCAAAACGGTCTTGGCCATGCACCGCGCGAAGTGGCTTGCCGAGAAATGCACCGGTAACGCGCAGAAGGTGCTCTTTACCACCTTCACGCGCAACTTGGCGACGGACATCGAGCAAAACTTGCGCACTCTGTGCCCGGCCGCGACGCTCGAAAAGCTGGAGGTGCGTAACCTCGATGCTTGGGTGCACGGCTTCATGCGAAGCTGCAAACTCGAACACCGCATTGTGTACGACCGCAAGCAGGATGGTCCCAAGCAGGCTTGGGACGCTGCGATGGCGGTGAAGGATAGCAGTCTCGACCTGCCAGACAATTTCTATGAACAGGAACTTGAGCAGGTTATCCTTGCTCAAGGTATCACCACGCTGGACGAGTACCGCAAGGCGCGCCGTACCGGCCGCGGTATACTGCTCAGCCGCGCAAAGCGCGACGCCGTGTGGCCGGTATTCGAGGAGTACCGCGGGCAGCTTGCGTCCCGCAAGCTCAAGGAGGTGGATGATGCCTACCGCGAGGTGGCGTCCATGTTCGACGCAGACAAGTCCCGTATCCCGTCCTACAGCGCCATCGTCATCGACGAGACGCAGGACTTCGGCCCGCAGGCGCTGAGACTATTGCGCGCAATGATTCCCGCAGGCGAGAATGACCTGTTCTTTGTCGGTGACGGTCACCAGCGTATTTACAGTCGTCACCGGGCGGCGATGAGCAAGTGCGGTATCGACATCCGGGGACGCTCCAGTAAGCTCTACATCAACTACCGGACCACCGACGAAATCCGCCAGAAGGCAGTTGCGCTGCTAGAGGGTGTGGAGGTCGATGACCTCGATGACGGCCAGGACGAGTCGAGCCGTTATCGCTCGCTTACGCGCGGGCCGGCTCCGGTCCAAGTCGAGGTTAGCGGCTTGGAGCCGGCTGGCGAGAAAGTCCACGAGTTCTTGCACCAGTGGCCGGGGACGGCAGATGGTCAGCCACCTCACAGTTTTTGTGTGGTGGCGTCCAGCGAGAAAGTTCGTGACGCCCTGGAGCTCCTGCTGCAGAAGGCCGGCGAGAGGACGGTGGCGATTACCGCGCAGAGCAATCACACCGAAGAACAAGGTGTGGTGCACATGGCGACGATGCATCGGGCGAAGGGTCTCGAGTTCGACTATGTCGCCGTCGTGGCGCCGAGTTCGTATGTCAGGGAACAGACCGAGGATAGCAACCGGAGACAGTTGCTTTACGTAGCACTGACACGTGCGAAGCGAGGGGCTATTCTGGTTCTGTGCTGATTTTCGATGCGATTTGTATTTCGGGCGCGCAGCCGGCGCCCGGTGAATCAGCCTAAGGCACGCTCAAAGCATTGGTATCTGCAGCTTCTCGAAGAACGCACGGTTCCGCTTTTTGGCGTCATCCAGCATCTTGTCGTACGAGAGAATTTCGATATAGCAGTTCAGCTGTGTGTGGAACCTAAAGTAGCCTGCGCCGTCGGGCGTGACCATGAAGTCTCGGGTGAGCGCTATGTCTCGTATTCTGGGAGTCAACGTACACACGATGTACGCGTAAAACGGCGTCGATTCTGCAACTTCTATAGTTCTTCCTTCGTCCGTTTTGGCTTTGCTATCACGGAGTTTTCGAGCATAGCGAATCACCTGCTCGACGGGGTCTTCCTCCGTTGAGGGGTATTCGTTGCGCTCGGGCCGCTTGAACTCAACGATTACGGCGGAGTTAAAGCTGCGCTTTGTCTCGGCGAACACTTTCGCGGAATTGAAAACGACGATGTCAGGTTCGTCATTTTCGTCCGAATTGACAGCTTTGAGCCGGTTCAGTGGCAGGTCGGACCCGAGGTACCAATGGTATGCCAAGCGTTCGTCGATTACCCAAAGGTTTTGCCGGTCGAAGTCAACGTCGTCGGAGCTTGCACGCATCGGAAAGATGATGCTGTGAACAGCTTCTTCCTTAACGTAACGTCCGTCGTCCTGCGTTTCGAGGGCTTTATCGAGAAGCTCGAGGATGGTCCTCCGATGCACCACATATCTAGCCAGAGCAGCCTGGCCCAGCTCGCTCTCCTCGCGAAGGAACTGTTCGCGCAAGTGCTTGTACGTTTCGCTGTTACGCTGACCATCGAGTGGCAGACTATCAATCTGACGCGCCTGCTCTCGGTGAGCGAGTTCAATATCCTTCTGAACTTTATACAGCTCGATGTCCAGCTGGTCGTCGGATACATTTGGGGAGATACGGTCAATGTACTGGCCATACCGTTCGCTAAGCATGAAGCGGTACTGCGGAGCCTTGTTGGCAACCAGCGTTTCGATGTTCCGTCGCTTCTCTTCACGCAACGTGGTCATGTAGGGCGCAGCCGCACTCTTTACAACGTCTGTCACCGCCGTGTCCAGCTGCGGTCGACTCAGCTCATCGTCGAGCTCGAGTTCGTCTTCGCCAGACAGGACCAACTGCGTACGCGAAGAATCAACGCGCGAATCGAGGTATTGCCCGAACACGTATGTCTTGAAAACAAACGACTTTCCCGCCTCGTCGACGAATCTTGTCTTGAAGTCTGGAACTCGTGTGCCTACGCCCCAGGAAATAACCTCGCGCTTGTTTGCGCAGTAGGAGACGGTGTGCCGTCGATTCAGGCTGGAGTCGAAGCGAACAATGACCGCATTCAACTCGTGCTTGCCAACTGCGAACTTGTGCTCGGTCGCACGGGTGTCGGCCTCGGCGCGGAAGTACTCGTTCAGATTGACTGGTTCATGCTCGTCATCGTGAATCCACACCTCTGGGCATCCGGGACTTAGAAAGTAGATGACGAGGTGGTCGATGATTTTCTGCGCCAGTGTATCGAGCGACTTCGGAAAATGCTTTTGATATTCCGACCGAATGTTGAGCAGCTTTACGGTCGTCTTTACTTCACCGGCTTCGCAAAGGCTAAGGGTTTCGTTCTCGACCCCCTCCTCAGACTTGCGAAACTCGAAACTACGACGGTAACGTTCGTCACCTTGGTTGTACACGCTTTCAATTGTTGCCTTCTCGAACACTTTGAGCCAAGTGAAGCGACCGACGCCCTTGTTTCCTTTCGCCGCTTTGCGAGTCGAGTCGGAGACGAAAAATGCCTTTGCGTTGATGTCAGAAAACCCGCCACCATTGTCCACGATGGTGACATCACGAACAGCGCCAAGGTAGTCGTCTCCACCGTCGATTAAGCGGCCTTGCCTATCATCTCGGTGAAAGTAGACATCGATGCGTCCGCCTTTACGCGCCGACTCATCAATTGACTCGAGAGAATTGACGATGCATTCAAAGACCGGAATGTACGGCTGCGTAATTGGAAGAGACAGGTTTTCAACTCGTCCTGCTATATCGACGTGCATAGGATTCCCCGTATTCGAAGACTTATGGTTCTTTGTGCTTGCGCCGCATCGGCATTTACCGTCACGAGCAAACAGGTTCCTACCCGCGATGCATAACGTAGTCCGCGCGATTCCTTGCAAGTCTACCTTGAAATATGAAAGCCAATGGCATTCCTTTCAATGACACGCATCCTTTTTATCTGCTGCTTGGAAGGGGGTTATCGACGTCGCCGACAAGCCCGAAGCCGCAGGAGCCCACCCATCTTGAAAATCCCCTGACCATTGCCTACCGTGGTAAACCCATGCCGGTGCAACGCCGGCGCGTAGTACCAAGAACGAGCCTGTATTCGTCTATCGACCGCCCGCATGGTCAGGCCCCCTATTTATGAGAGGGTACGACACGGGAGCCGGCGATGAAACAGGTCTGGCTATGGACGAATCCGTCGAAGTGGGCGGCCTATCGCCTACTTCGCCTTCGCATTACTCAGTTCCTTTTTGAGCGAAATGGTCTCCACGCCCATTGCGCGCAAGCAGGCGAGCAGGAATGCCGCCGAGAACCGCTTGCGATTCACCTTGCGGTTTATCTGGTCGGGCGATTCCTCGATTCCCAGCTCCTCGAGCATCCGCGAAAGCTGCTTGTAGCCGATTTCGCACCGGTCCATCCCCTCTTCTATAAGCCCCTTCGCCTCTTCTTCCCACTGCTCGTAGGGCTGGCCCGGCGCCCGGTCACGGTTGTGCGGCAGTTCTTCCATCGTTCCCTCTCGACGTTGCTCGCGCCTCTGTTTTTCTGGGACTTGAAGTTTCTCACGGCAATTTTCGGTCGTATACGACCGACGCAAAATCGGCAGCGCTACACGTCCTTAGCAAACCATTTTTGCGAGGACAGAATGCCCACAAAATCCTTACAAACCAACTCACCGACCCGACGGCCCGCTGCGGTATCCCAGACGAATAGCCAGGCCAGCACTCAATTGCACCCGCCAGCCGGAGGTGCGAAATGAGAAGCGCACCGTCCTATGGCGTCCGTAGTCGCCGGAGTGCTGCGAACGCCGGCGTCCGACTTACGGCCCGTACGTATGGTAAGGCCCGCATCGGCACCTATGCCGAGAAGGCCGACGGCCACATCACTGTCGAATCCGACGCGGAACGTCTGGTAGCGCACATGCTGTGCATCGACCCGCGCGTGCGCTCTTTCAGACAGCAACCGTTCACCGTCGACCTGGTCGGTGAACGGCTGCTGTTTACGCGTGAGGAACTCTCCGAAGCACGCAAGATGCGCGGTGGTCGCGCCGGGGAGGTGGAGTACACGCCTGACTTTGCCACTGTGCAGGCCGACGGCCTGCAGCGTGCATACGAGGTCAAACTGCAGGGCTTCGAGGGCGATGAGCGGTACTGGGCCAAGGTCGAGCGGGCCCGGGAAATCATGGAGGCGTACTGCTATCCGCTCTCCACGGTGGTCGTGCCCGCGGATGAGTGGCACCCGGCCGTTGTCAACGCCCAACTGTTGAAGCCGGCGATAGCTCGGGCCCACGAACACCTGACGGCGGACATCATTGACCGGGTCGAACACTATTGCGAATCCGGTCCGGCGCTGCAGCGTGCACTGTGCGCCGACCTCGAGATTCCGACGGGCCTGATTCCGTCATTGCTCGCTGTCGGTGTACTGCAAGCAGACCTAGCGCATCACCACATCTGCGCGACGCTCGAACTGTCGGCCGCATATGGTGACCTGAGCCACCTCTGTTTGATTGAGGAACTGTGGTCATGATGTCCGACCTGCGTGCCGGAGACAAGTTGGCGCTTCCCGGGAAAGCGGACAGCTACTTCGAGGTAATAGACGGTCGCCTGCATGCCGGCGCCATCCAGCTCTTCGATGGCGAGAAAAGTGAAGCCCTCTACGTCAAATACGATGACATCCGCGCACAGATTTCGGAAGGCAGGCTGGTCCTGCATCGAAAGGGAATGCCGCGCGTCAGCATTGCCGCCCAGTACGACAATCCGGAATTGCACGGCAAGGTCCGCCTGCTGAACGACACACTGCGGCGTATTGATGCCATCCGTGACCAACGCGGCTTGTCGTTTAACGCAGCGATTCCGCTGGCCCGCGAAGCTTATCTGGTGGAAAACGGTGATAAGCCCGTTCGCTCGTTTCCTTCGCGCGCAGCCTTGTACCGAGCCCACTGCAATCAACTGCTCGGCCTTCCGGTCCTCAAGGGGGACAAGAACAAAGGCAATGCGACAGCGAGGTACTCGAAGGACCTTATCGAATTCGTCGAAGAGGTCATCCAAAACGAATTCCTGGTCACCGATTCCAAGTGGACGGTTCTCGACGTGACAAGATACGTCAATCGTGAGGGTCGTCGTCGAGGCCTACATGTGGCTAAGCACGCCATCAGCCGCAAGTTCGTGTGCGCCGCAATTCGCGGCTTGACCGTCGATGCTCAATCCGACCGGATGGACCCGCTCAATCGGGTCGCCGGCAAGTCGTTCGCGAAGAAGCGTATACGGGCAGCGTTCCCGTTCGCCCGCATTGAGCAGGATGCCCTCCATCTGCCATTCGTTGTGCTCACCCCCCATGGCATTGCCCGAACCACTTATCTGGTGCTCGCAATTGATGTCTGCACTGGATATCCGGTGGGATGGCACCTCGTCATTGGTTCGCCGCGCGAGATGGATTCGCTGTTATGCCTCGAAATGTACCTGACGCCTGCCAAGGCGGCCCGCTTCCAGGAATTTGGCATCGCTCATGCGCTGAATATTTATGGCACACCCGCACAAGTTATTTTTGATAACGGTCCGGAAACCAAAGGTGGACGAATTGTCGGTCTTGAGCGACTGGGAATGGACATCAAACACTGCAAGGCGAAGGAGGCTCAAGGCAAGCCATTCATCGAGCGTCTGAACAGAACGCTCAAGGAGGCATTACAGCTTCTTCCGGGCTGCACGCGCTTCGAAGGAAAGGACGGCATGCGTGACCCGGAGGCGCTGGGTGACGAATTGATGAGCGTCGATGCACTCGAAAAATGGATTGTCAGATGGCTCTATGAGGATTGGGTCAACAGCCCACTCGACCGGCTGCGTTGGGACGAACTGCTGGTCGATTCGGTCAAGGGAAAGACGCCCCATGAGCGCCTGACTTACCAGACCGAAGAAATGGGTCATCCCATCACCATGCCGCCGCCGCGTCGTGAATGGATGGCTGCACTCTTCGAACACAAGAAGTGCGTGTTGAGCGCCAAGACGGGAATCACGCTTGAACATGGATTCAGGTACCGAGGTGAAGCCATGTCGTATTTGTTGGCCAGGTACGGCGACCGTGCGCAGCTCCACATAGTCTACAACCCGGACGATTTCCGCCAGGCGTACGTGTACGAGGGAGATGACCTTCCGCTCGTCACGCTGACGCACGAACACGTTCGCCCGGACACCCCGGCATGGACTTTTGCGGAGGCCAAAGCCCGATTCGATGCGGGCATGGATGACTGGACAGTTCCGGACGAAAAGGTGCAATTTCTGCGCGACATGGACGAGGCCGTCACCCAAAACGGGACAGCCAAAAAGCGAAGAACCCGCGGTAAGCGCGAAGAAAATCAAGAAACCGTGCGGCGCGCCAAAGAAGGGACAGCCGTCCAGCGAGCCATCGGCCGACCGCTATCTACGGCAGCGCCGTTCGGGCCATCACCTTCGACCAATCCGTCGCTACCGGTGGAAGACCTTCAGTCTGATGCCATCTCGTACGACGACGCGCCCGTGATGGACATCGTGAACAGAAACACCGGAGAAAAACTGCTGTGACACCAGCCCAACAACTGCGCATGGACATTGAGGCCTGCGAACTTCCTCATCCTATGTTCGTGGAGCACCTCACAGCACTCAAACGACGAATCGACGACGCGCTTAACGGCTTTGCACCAAAAGTCATTCGCGTTCCGGGTCCCAGCGGTGTGGGCAAGTCTTCGCTCATCGCCAAGCTGGCTCGTGACTATCCTGAAACTCGTATCGATGGACGGCGTCACGTGCCCGTGCTGGTTGTCGAGGTGCCCCAATCCGCAACGGCCAAACTGCTTCCTAAAAGTGTACTGCGTGCGTTGGGTATCCTGGTTCCAGGCAGCATGACAGCGGGCGCGATGTTCGACTTGATGGTGACGCAGCTTCGCCTGGCCGGCACACGTATCGTGATTTTTGATGAGATATCGCACCTCGTTGATGAAGGGTCGAGGGTGCCTCCGCGCGCGGCAAGCGATTGGCTCAAGACCCTAACAGACACGCTCGGCATGACGCTGATTCTCTTCGGCATTCCGCGACTCGAGCGACTTTTTTCAGCAAACGAGCAGCTGCGTCGCCGCGCTTGTCCTGCTCGCAATTTTCTACCGTATGACGCGAGCATAGCTGACCAAATGGCTGCCTACATTTCATGTGTCGTGAATTACGCGCGCCTGTTCGCTGCGGCTGGCTATCCCATTGACGTGCCCGCCCGCGTGTTGACGCAGCAAAGCTATTTGCTCACCGGCGGCCTGGTTGGCGTTCTCGCTGACTTCATGCGTGAGCTGGCGAGCTTGATGGCACACGAGCCACCGCGTGCCATTACATACGTTGACTGCCAAAAGGCGCTTGAAGATGTCAGTCACGCAGGGTCGCCAAACATACTGGCATTCCAGGATTCTGGCATCGCTGACGCAGGGGTGGAGCCCGCTGCGTTGAAACAGGCATACGTTCATGTCCTGACCAGTAACGCCGCGTCTATACCAGTTCGGAAAAAATCAGGAGACAAACAATGAGCCTCGTTCTCACCTACGCTCCCCGGGACGACGAGTCGGGGATGGGCTACTACCGACGCCTTGCCGCAGACAATGCGCTTTTCAACTGGCGCGACCTCGCAAGTTCGGCGGGCGTCGAGCGCAATCGCCGCGCCTTGCTCACACGTACGGACGATGTAGCGCGTAACCTCGGCCTGGAACCGGCATGGGCCGAACGCACCAGACATCAGGAACATCTCTGCCGGGATTGGGGACGTCTGCACCGTGCGCAAGCTGATGCTGTGTGTCCGGCGTGTCTGGCTGAATCGCCTTATTTACGACACCACTGGGAACACGCCTATGTCACTGCATGTCCGCAACATAAAATTCTGCTGGTCGACCAGTGCAACGCGTGCGGCAAGCACCTTTCACCGGAGCGGCTCTACATTGGATTGTGCTCGTGCGGTCATGACTTGAGCAGCATGCCGCGTGTGCCCGCAAGCCCGGCGCAGCAGTGGCTATCGACGCTGATTGCGAGCAACGGGCAGCAGGCTGGCAGCGTGAAACCTTCTCTGCACGACGTGGACATCGATGTGCTGGTGAAGGTCATCCGCACACTCTGCCAATATTCGGACCCGACGCGCCCCGGGTTGCCACGCGGCGCGGTATTGCCGAAGTTCGTCGCCGACGCAGTCGAATTCCTCTCTCCGCTCGAAGCCTTGCTGGTCGACTGGCCAATCGGTTTCCGAAATCACGTCGAGCAGCGCATTGCCGCCGGCCGCAAGGATGCTCGCACGCTGAACACCTTGCTGGGCGACTGGTACGTCAATTTGCGCAAGGTTTGCCAGGGCACGGCGCTCGAGCCCCTGTTGCAAATCATCATCGATGCCGCTGCCCAGAAATCCGATTGCGTCTTAGGCCTGGATTCGGCCAAGGCAATCGCCGCGGATGCGACCGGATACATTCGTGCGCCGGATGCTGCGAAGGCCATTGGCGTCAGCGTTTCACGCCTGCGCGACTCCATGCTCGCCGGTGAGTGTGAGCACCGTGCCCGGCGCACCGGCACGCGTGGCCAACTATTCGAAATTCCGTGCGCTGAAGTTGAGCGCATCCAACGACAACGCTCCGAATGGATTTCCGATAGGGATGCCTGTGAAGTCGCGGGTGTTCCACCTGCCGTACTCAAACGCATGAAAGCAGCGGGTGTAATCCGGTCAGACATCCGCTGGCGGGAAGACCTGATGAAGGGTGGCCCGGTCGAGCACCAATCCATACTGGATTTGTATCGGCGTGTCGACCAGCGGGTCGAACCTGCTGCCATTGCCGAAGATTCGACGCTGACATGGGCGGAGATGACTAGCCGGCGTATGGGTGACCAGCGGGCTATCGAGTCGCTAATGCAAGCCATTGCAGGCGGCAACGTGAACGCCATCAAGCACGCTCCGACACTGGGCGAAATGTCCTTCACGACAGCGGACGCTTCACGGTATTTCGGCACACCGCTGCTCGAGGCTGGCATGTCGATTCAGCAGCTCGCGCAAGCGACCGGCTGGAAATGGGAGTCCATTCAGCACTGGATGGACGAAGGGTTACTGGCGTCCGAGTCGATTCAACGACGCGGCCAACCTTGCCACGTCGTGCTACCGCACCAGTTGCTGGCATTCAGGCAGACCTTCGTCCCGCTGGCGGACCTGGCGCGTGCCATGGGTACGACGTCGTCGGCGTTGTCGCGCCTGCTGCCCCGCGTCGAACTGGTCGGTGCGAAGCGGCTTCCTGATGGCGCAATGCGGGGCGCGCTGATTCGTATCGCTGACCTCGGCCGATTGGCCGTTATCGGCGCAAGAGCTGGGCACGACCTGTTTGTTCCTGCATCGTTGGCGCAATGAGAAAGCGATACGTCGAACCGACAGTGTGCTTCAAGCGGCGATGTAAGCGCCGTTCGTGACGTGGTTCGACTCTCACGTAGTGCAGCCCGGTCCAAGTGACTGAGCAGAAGGATGTGACTTTCCACCACTAGGAGACTGCGATGCCCATCTGGAAACCACGCCCCGCGTCCGAATTGCCGAAGATTTCGTTATCTCGATGGTGCATATTCGAAACGCAGAATGGGAGCCGACATTTTGTTGGCGTGGATATGCTGGACTCGTCGGGACGAGTCAGCTCTCAGATTTTGACGTTCGACCGGGTCAGTTTGCAGGGGGTGACTCAATCGGGACGCGTTTACGAACTGGTCGGCAAGAAAGGCTGGTCGCTCGATGGCGAGTACATCTGGAAAAGATGGTGCGAACTGAACGAGGTGACGTCATACACCGACGTCACTGAACGCCTGCTTGATGGAGGTGATGATGACGACCCCGTATGAACGTACGAAAGCCGTCATTGAGACGCGCGAGCTCCTGAAGCTGCTCGCATCTTCCGACGACCTCGCTAGCCGTAGTGCAGTTCAAGCAATCGCTGTACGGTTGCTTCGGCACTACCCGCTCGATGTCGACCTAGGGGTTTCGGCAGCAGCATTGCCCGGACTCTGGGCCGCACCTCAGCACCGATGAAGTGCAGACGAGGGCGGTCGGCAGTGCGGCCGACTGCGAGAGCAATGCAGGACGCGCTCGATACGGTGACGACTTGCCCTGAAGAACGTGCCGCCAGCGAAAGGCATCTGCAGTTGATAGGGCATGGGTCAAAATCATCGGCTGAGGGGCGCTACCTGCTCTGATAGACGATGAAGGTAGTCTTTTGCGGTCTACCAGCGTCACATCGGCAACACAGCAGGTAGCGGCGGCCGCTCGTTTCACAACGATTGCGACTATCCCAAAGCGGCTCAGCCTTGAGCATATCCGTGGGTCTGAGTCGCTGGGTGGTGAGGCTGAGCCCAGCCCTCCCTACGGCACCAATGCCCAGGAGAACCTTCCACTCGACCTCTCCACCCACATTGTCACCGGTATGGAGCCGCCTCGCCCGCCAGCCTATACGCGCCCTCCGGGACGCTAGCTTCGCCATCCCGTTGCCGATATCTCAGACGCTATCCCCGCAGTCTCGGCTTTCCCCTGCGCGCTGCCGGTGGATTCCCCCGTTCACGCAAGCGGCATTGCATCGTGCGGCCGAAGCCAACCAGGCGGGTTGGGCGGCACTCCTGCCCGGCGGCTCGATGACTCGGCGGGCAAGCGCGAATGCAATGCAGAACGGTATAGGGGTCTCCGAGGGCCGCCCCCAGGAACACGTCACATAAAAATTTCTTATCGAAACGAAGTCTTTATAGCGTGAATTGGTTTTTGTGAACGGTCCGACATGACGCTCGCGGGCGATATATGGAGCGCAGGTGCTCATCCCGTACCGTTCAGCGCCCCGAGTAGACGCATGACTTCCGCACTTGCATCCGGGCTCCGACGAACGGACGTTCCGGAGAGGAGCAATCAGCGCAGGCTGTGTCCCTCTGGCCTCGGTTAACCGGCTCACCACAAAAGGCAATATCTTGCCCATTAGCTGAAGATTTCCAGTTCAATCGGCAAAATTTTGCCTATAATTTGATGCATGGTTGACGCGCCAATTCACGTGGGAAATCAACGATGCGCATTCGCACAGTCCAAGAGTGGGAAATCGAGCTGGGCAATAGCTTGAGAACGCTGCGCCTTCATCGAAATCTTGACCAAGCGACGCTGGCGGCACGAGCAGGCATCAGCGTACGTTCGCTCCGGAATCTCGAAAGCGGAAACGGTTCGTCCTTGCATACGCTTATCGAGGTCGTACGCACCTTGGGCCGCGAGTCCTGGCTCGAGCTGATTGCCCCCATCCCAACTATCAATCCTGTGATGATGACCAGGCATGCGATTCCGAGACAGCGCGCTAGTAAACCTCGGCGAAAGCCGCCGTCACAAGCGACATGATAGCGCCTGACATCAGATTGTTTTTCCGCGCATTACCCAGAAACTTATGTGAAAATCGGGTACACATCCAAGATTCGCAACGACATCGATTATTTTAATTCACCGATTAATGTTGCTCCAATAAATCTATCGAGCAATATGGAAATTACTTCTACTTTGCACGCCCCCAACGCAACATTTTATTATCTTGTTGGCATAGGATGCGACACTCGAGTTGCCGCAAATCTATCGGTTAGGTACTCGACAGAAGATTTACGGAATTTGTCCGCATCGAAGCTCATGCAGTTTGGCTTGCCCGAATCGGTCGTCTCGTCATTGAATAAGCGACGAACACCTGTACCAGAAAAAACACTACGGCAGGTGCTCGCGAGCAATCTCGAGCTATGTTGCGTTTGTAGAAAGCGGGGACTTGGGGTCGTGATTCATCATATCAAAAAATATAGCATTTCCAAAAACCATGATATTTCCAATCTAGCCGTATTGTGCACGGCACACCACTCAAAAGCTCACGCCAATTTTGAGCTGGAGCAAAATTTGACGCCTGAGCGCATAATAAATTACAAAAAGAAATGGGAGAAATCTTGCGAATCCATTGAGCGGTGGATTCTCGAGTCTGCGGCCAGGCGGATTTATGAAGCACGCTGGGACTGGGTAAACTTTCGTCGTGTTCTGCAAAGCACGCTTGAATTCCCCGATTTTCCGACGGGTCTGGCGCGCGAGAGATTGACCGAACTTGGAATTCTGAATGAACATGGACATTTCGTGGACGAGAACTGGCAGGCGCCCCGCGACAACGGAGGGTACTTTGTAAGTGGCGACAAGCAAATCTACCTCGCCGCCTACATCACTCAACTGATTGAACTGCTGGCACGAAATAGGGCGGTCCTAGATATCACGCCTTATCTGGACGAACCCGAGCTTTTGACGGAATTGGTCACGAATGGAGATTTTATATCTGTAAAGCTAGACTTCTTCTACACCCCAGACAAAGAGTCCGAGGGAAACGGAGAATCAATGATGATGGCAAGGGCCCAGACGAGAGATGTGTTAGTGGAATTTCCATATGACCCATGGTTCTGCCTGAGCAGCACGAGTCGGAGTAACCACTATCATCGTGACACGCCTACAAAGCAGGTCTTATTCGGAATGGTCAGGTCAATAAAAGAAGAACAATTTAGAACGCACGTACTCGTTTCCCCGATTGGTACAAGTCCGAAGTTCGACCCACGAGACCGACTGCTGGGAGAATTCTATCCCGTAACTGCCGCCGACCGCAGGTTTCATCTGAAGTCGTGAGGCGAAAGCAGTTTGTGTTTTGCAAAAGGGCCGAAAGTTTTCGCCTTGAGCTGATGGTCCCTGTTTGACTAGAGGACCGCGTTGACTTGCTGCTGGTCGAGAGAAATGGTTGCAATGATAGATTCGAACTCCACCATCAAGTCAGGATGGTGTTGCGCAACGTATTGCCGAGCAGATTCGTTTTCGAGGAGCTTGGCCAGATATCCCTTTGCGAGCACCAAATTCAACACGTCCTGGCCGTATGTCTGTTCCACGAGCTTGTACTGTGCCTGCAGATTGCTCATCTCTCGCTCCATTCTGGCCATCTGCTCCGGGCTAACGCCGTTGAGTTTACGTGGCTTCTTTTCACCCACAAGACGCACTGCAGGCGTTGCCACCAACAATGCCTCTGCGTAGGCGACCGACACGTTGTTCGCAGCCACCATCAGTTCAACGCATTCGACCTGCCGCGTAGGTTTCATTTTGCGAAGCGCGCGGACAAGCTCTGGCGAGAATTGCCGGTCTCCCAGAAGCTCAGCCGCTTCCGGACAAATGCCGTCGAGCAGTGACATCTTCTTCACTATCTGCGACACATTGACGGAAAGAGCCTTCGCCAATCGTTCGGGTGATACGCCTCGGTCAATCACTCGCCGAATCATGTGATGCTCCTGCACTGTGGAGAGGCGGTTGACACGATTGTTATAGGTGTAGCTCTCGTCGTCGGTCGCGACAAGACAAGCAACCTGCTCGTGGCCCAACTCCTGGATAGCACGCAAACGTAGATGCCCGTCTAGCAGGATGTGCTGCCCCGACGACTGGTTCACCGGCGTTACCGAGAGCGGTTCGATAAGGCCCACCTCCTCAATGGAGGCTTTTATCTGCTTGAATTTTCGCGATTCAACCACGGGTGTCGGTACTCTGCGCGAAGGCAAGATGCCGGTGACCGGCAGCGACAATGGCTCGGGGATGAACCCAAGAATTACGCCTGTCATGTGGCACTCCCGCTTGGCCAGACGCGTTCGGCAAGATACTTCGGCAGACTTGCCAGTCCCTCCGCGCGCAACAGGTTAACGAAGTTCTCGTCGGCAAACAGTTGCCGCAATGCGCCGACCACAAATAACAACCGTTGCTGCGCGAACTCCGCTTTTCTCACCATCGACTTCTGACGCTCGACCTCGCGTTCATACGTCCGCACGAGGCTCGACGTCGTGACGGCGGCGGACTTGCTCGACATATTGTGCGCGGTGCTCTTTCCGAGTGCTTTTCTGCGCTCGATGACGCGGCGAGCACTCATCAGTTGCTTGCCCCGCAATTTTCCCGACTCATAGGCCTCTTGGAGCGCTGCCTGTATTTCAGCGTCGTCGTCGCCGGCACCAACAATCATGAGAGCCGCATTGAGGGGAACGAGGCCTTTCTCCACTGCAACGACAAGCCGCTCTTCTCCCTGGTGCAATAGCGTGAGGATGCCGTGAACGTAGGTCGATGTAAGACCCGTTTTTTCGGCAATGACTTTCGGCGCATAACCCTGCTCCTGCAGTAGCCGAATGCCGGCAAGCCGCTCGATGGGCCGACATTGTCTGCGCGCGATGTTTTCCGTCAGACTCATTACGTACGCATCCTCGTCGCTCACATGCACCACGAGTGCGGGAATAGTCGCTTCCCCTAGCGTGCGAAATGCCTTCAATCGCCCCTCGCCACATACAAGCAGGTATTTTTCTATGCCCGTAGCCGTCACTCGCGGAGTGACCAGGATAGGTTTCTTCAGGCCGATGGTCTTGATATTGTCGACGATTTCGTTGAAGACCCGACCATTGCGCTCTCTCGGATTAATGACTTCAATCTGAGAGACCGGAATCATCCGAATTTCTCCAGGCTGCTGTCGCGAGTTCACGCTACTCTCCTGAGACGAGCGCGCTCGGCCATTCCATACAAGTAGTCCAACGTGTCAAAGCGATAGCTCTCGAACTCGATTGGATTTTGGTCGGCGAGATGAATACGCGGTTGCACAAAATCGAGACGCGGCAACAGGTAGTAGTCGAGCGTCGATGCGTTCGCCTGGTCGAGCCGAACCGCAACGGTGATGTCCGGCAGAAGACTCGTATCGAAGCGCACCTTCCAATGATTTCGGCCATTGCCATGCGCCTGGCACCGTGCGAGCACAATACACGCTGTGAACTCGTCGTTCACTGTCAGTAGGTCGGTTGCGGTGTCGCGTATCATCGTGCCGCCCAAATCGGCTATTTTCTTCTCCGTCTGCGCGACAATTTCTGGATGCAATTGTCGCAAGAAGCGATTGGTCTCAATGTAACGATAGTCTCGACCAGGAGTGAAACCGACAGTCTGATAGGCACGGATTAAACTGCCAAAGCGATAAACATAGACCGACGTAGAAGGCATGCCGTCTGTTTCGTCAATCACCACGCCAGACAGGAATCCGCGGGCACGGTACAGGTTGCGCAATCGCTCAATTAACTCCTCATTTGAGTAGTGACGTGCTCTCGCTCTCATGATGCCCTGAGCGGTATAGAAGGTTTCGCTCGGAACAAGTGCCTGAAATGCTCCCTCCTTTCGAATCCACATGTCGGGGGTGTTCATCACACGCATCTTTTTCAGCTTGAATGACACTCGGTTGTATACGTTATTGCCAATGTATTTTTCGTTGGTCAATACCTCCCGTACCGTCGCCCGCGTCCACTCGCGGTCAAGGTCAGTGCGCACATTCATACCGTTAAGGCGAGCTGCAATCTCGTATTCGTCGAGCGATTCGTCGATAAACCAGTTATAGATTAAATTGACGATTCGCACCTCGCTTTCCGGCCCCGGCATCAGGACAACCCTGTCCGTCTGCAGGCTTTTATGTTCGCCTCGACGCAGCTCCGCTTTCATGAGACCGTGCTCGTCGACCAATACTCGACGCAACCCATAGCCTGCTGGGCCTCCTTGCCGGAAACCCTTTTCAATCAAACGACACTGGCCGGCAAACACCTTCGCAGACAGTTCTCGGCTGTACTCGCCGGCCATTGCGCGCTTCACCCCCTTCACAATGGTCGAGACTGGCGACCCGTCGTTCTCGAACTGCTCGGCGCAGTACGCAACCTGAATTCCTGCACGGCGGCAAATGTATTCGTAGTACGCACTCTCGTCGGCATCCTGGAATCTGCCCCAACGACTCACGTCATAGACGAGGATTATGCAGAAATCAGCCTTCCCATTCGTCACATCGGAAATGAGATTCTGAAGTGCTTGGCGACCGTCGATTCGAAGACCGCTTTTCCCTTCATCGGCATATGTGCGCACGATGTCGAATCCGCGACGGGTTGCGTAGTCTCGAATCCGGTCGCGCTGATTCTCAGTCGAATACTGTTGGTGTTCCGTGGACATGCGGACGTACTCAGCTGCCCGTCCTGCCAGGGAGCTGGCTACGCTTGGTGCACCTGCGCTGTTGAATGACATTCTCCGCTCCACAACTCAGACACAGACACGCAGCAGGCACCATGCGCAGGGAGAAGCCCGAATGCGAACGCCGCGTCCTCAAATCGGGGCGTGGCGCTCTAAAGCGAACGGTGACAAGGCAAAGGTAGCAGGCCGGACGCCTACGCGTAACACGTCATCTCTTTGCAATCAGACCGGCGGCGCCGTCGGCGCAGACAGCACGGTTATATGGACGGTCCACGCGTCCATCTTTGCAACGTTGGCGTCATCCGCGTGGCACAGGACGTAGAAGCCCGAGCCTAGGGACTGCGGACGCCCTGACACGTCCATCTTTGCAATCGGCCTGAAATTCCGCCGTTCGTTGCGCGTCTGCTGCATGCTGCTATTGCGCTTGCGATACGCCGAATGCGAGGCTCGATATTCGCGCCAGTAGCCTGAGTGCCCCGCGCACCATCTGGCCTGCGCCCGTGCCTGGTTGTCGCGATAGTCGCTGTCGATACGGAGCCGGTGGTTCTGCCAGTCACGTCGACGGGCTCGCTGGCAGGATTCCGATGAGCAATAGCGCTGACGGGGAACGTGCGGCAGCGGCACGAACGCGGTGCCACAGGCGAGACAGAGGCGTGGGGATTTCATGAGTGCCCTCCAGGCCAGGTTGCGACGAGCGGACGCCGGCGCCTCGACCGGCCACCGACGGCACCGGCGCGGGCCGAGATAGAGAGGGGCTTATTCAGTAGCTGCTTCGTTAATCGGCTAGCGCGATTTGCTTGGCGTGTTTGTAGGCCGGTCTCCGAAACTTGGACATTTCTTGACTGCCGACGTGCAAGGAGAGGCTTCGTCCGCCAGCACAAATCGTTTAAATTGCCTTGCCGGACGCGCAGTTTTTTGCGGTACCTTGTACGAACCTGAGGGAGCGATGCTTGTGGGATAGGACCCGTCCCGTCACAAGCTCAGGCACAAGTCCGAGGTGGCCTGGACGGTTCTTCTCGATTTATGCGTCCACTTTCTCTGATTATGGGTCCGCCCTCTGCTCAGAATCCTTATTCCATAAGGCGCGATTTCTCGCGATATGAGTCTTTCTACAGCCGCCACCTGTCGTAGGGCGCCAGAGTAAGTGCGACTGGCGCCACAGTTTTGCGACTGGGTGACCGAGTTGCTGCGTTTGGCCTACACCGTCAAGCAATCGTCATCCGGGACCTTGGCGAGCTTACCTAACCGGCAGCAAGTGACTTGCGGCGCCAATGGTTAATAGGGGTATTCCCGTAGGGACGGAATCGACAATGTGTCACCACTACCGACAAGCCGCTTAGCAAATTGGAAGCCGAGTAACTCTCATAGTTGCTCGGCTTTTTTTGTGCAGAAATTTGCCTCAATGGAGCACCTGACCACTGTGCTATTGCGGACCAAACTCCCCTAAGGGCTTGAACAGTCAATTACTGAGGACCAGACAGATGTCCCGTGCACCGACTGTCCACGGGATTTTGGTTTGATCCGATCTAAAACACCGAGTGATTGCCATAATATGTGTCGTCTCGAACCTTGACTATACTGCCAGGTAGCGACGCCCCCCCGCGAACCACTTGTGTAAGTTGCGATGGCTTGAGCATATGCCCAGCGCTGTTATGGGCACGGACAGATGGGGTATTCACTTTTATCCGCATTTCCTTGTTGGACTACGACGCATGTCCACACTGAGGGAGGAAATCCAATGCCAACGGTCTGGGAGAACTATTATGTCAATCGGCTTAAGACACTAGGCAGCCAGAAGGTTCAAGTGGATAAAATCACAGAGGACGTCCTTCTAGCGATCGATCCGCTAATTTTGCCAGACCGCGCGAAGATACTTGTTGCGATCGCAGCCGATATAATGTCAGACATCCAAAAGCGTAATAATCGGGCTGACGTACATAATGCCTACGCTGCGCTTCAGGCAGCACTCGCGTTGCTCGAAGCAATCGGCCCAGGCCTCGATGGATAACCGGTTGAGGCGGGGGCTGGACGCGCCGATCACCTCCGCATCAAACGCTTGCCAAGCGTTCATCTTCGCGCCGCGCCTATGTGGCCCGAAGATGGCAGAGACGCTCTCTATACTGAACCGGTGGACGAATTGTTAGCATTGCGCGAGGAACTGGCCGGACGCGGCATCGTCTCCAGTGCCAACGTGCTGCACGTGGATGAGGGCAGCCGGCTCGATTGCGATCAGCCGAGCAAGGAAACTGTCATCCGCCTCTTCCACGGGCTGACGGAAATCAACCAGCGGAATGGCTTCAATGCCTTCTATTGCGCCAAGGCTTGGCGCACCAGCCTGCCCAACGAATTCCAGAACGGGCGCAGGGCATAGAGAATTCAAATCTTGTTTTGTCGAGTTGACCCGCGTGGATACCGCCATCGCCTACTGAACGACGCACCGAGCCTGGTCAACACGCCAAACCCGACCAGCAACAGCAACGCCATTTCACGCCTGTATGCTTGGTCGCTAGCCTCGGCTCTTGGTTGATTTCTTGACTGCAACGATAGTCGCGAATCCGATCACGCTGATTCTCCGTCGAGTATTGCTGGTGCTCCGTCGACATCCGAACGTATTCAGCAGCCCGCATCCTGCAAGTCTGCTCGCCAACGGATTCGCATGTGCATTCGAGGTCCACGATCCAGCTCCCACCGGCAACCGCTCCTCGCTGCACCGTCCTCGACATCAACTATGAGGACTTGTATCGGCGGACGCGTCGCGCCTTGCTACGACGTCGAATGCGAGCGAGTACACAGGCAAGGTAGCAGGCCATAGACCGTTGTCGAACACGTCATCTCTTTGCAATCACGCCGGAACAGGTCTCGGCTCAGACAGCACGGCGATGTGCACGGTCCACGCGTTCATCTTTGCAACGCCGGCCTCAACCACGTCGCGCAGGATGTAGAACCCAGATGCCAGTGGGCGACAGGCTGGCCACACGTCCATATTTGCAACAGGACTAGCAATGCGCCGTGCATTTCGTCGTCGCTGCATCACGCAATTGCGATCGCGATAAGACGGGTGCGTCTCGCGGTAGTGCCGCCAGTAGTCAGGATGTCGGGCCCGCCAGCTGGCCTGGGCGCGGATCTGATTCTCGCGATAGTCGGGATCGACTCGCATGCGCTGGTGCTGCCATGCACGCCGGCGAGCACGCTGGCACGCTTTGGCCGAGCAGAAGCGTTGATGCGGGATGTGTAAGAGCGGAGTGAAGGGTGCGCCGCAGGCGGCACAGATCCGATCCGATTTCATGGCCGTACTCCACAGAGGAATCGCAGTGGGGTCGGCCGTGTTCGGGGCCAGGGTCAGTTGAAGCCAGCTCGAGGGACGCGGCGTCCCATCCTCTCCGCATCCGACGGCATCGCGATGCATCGCAGCACGACATGCAGCCATGCCGAATGCTCCGCGCATTCCCGCCGCTGAAATGCAAAAACCCCCGCCTTTCGGGCGGGGGTTTCTGGCTTAGGGAGCCTGACGATTACCTACTTTCACACGGGAATCCGCACTATCATCGGCGTAGAGTCGTTTCACGGTCCTGTT